>JAZUCR010000590.1:0-15248 GCA_045639225.1 Victivallales bacterium | reverse complement strand
CGATGTCGTTGCCCTTACGGGTCGCACCAAATAATCATTCTGCCCGAGTCCTGTCCGCATCTCTTCAGCAAATTATTTCTCATAATTTACATCATCAATGCAGATGCCGCTACTCACATCTCTTTTATCATACCATCTCCTCCTTCTTGGTTATTTTTCATTCATCAGTGATGCATCAGTAACGAACAGCGGATAATCCAGCAGCGGCATCTTCGGCAGGATCAGCACATTGCCGTAATTGCCGTCGCACCATTCAGTCATCTTTTTGATCCGGTAGATCCGTGCCGTGATCGGGTCGATCAGGATCGGCTTGTCGAATTTCATCGTCTCGTCCACCCAGGTCTGGATCCGAACGGGTTTGACCTGCCAGTCGGCATCGATGCTGGTGGGGGAGTAATACGCGAAAATCGGGATATTGCCGCGCCGGAACGCGCAAGTCAGGCCGGAGCCGTATTCGATCGGCAGCGTGGTGATGCCCCAGCCGAGCAGCGGATTGATCTCGAAACAGGCGTGCATCGGCTTTGTCCGCGAATCGAACAGCCACGCCATGCTCTGCATCGCCCGGAAGGAAAGTTTCGGGCGGTAATTGTCCGGATCGGTCGCATCAATCACCCCCTGACTGTGCACATTGCCGTTCGGCAGATAGCCGTTGCCGATGTCGCAGATCAGAAAATACGAGGTCATTTCGATCCCCAGCCGCAGGTCGGTAAGGTATCGTCTCGTCAGGTAGCGGGCCTGGCTGCCTTCGGTCGATTTCCAGCCGCGATAAAGCAAGGCGGAATTGGACGGACGCCCGTTTTCACCCTGCCAGATATCGATCTTTTTCCCGCTTGCCTCGATCAGATCACGGATGAATTGCAGCCGGTCCGGGAAAGCAAGTTCCGGAATGCCGTTGTAGGGATGATACGAGAAAATGTCGATATGTTCCGCGATGCCGCTTTTGAACATTTTGGAGATGTATTCGTTGCAGATCGCACAGCCGGAAATCGAGCCGGCGATGATCTTTGCCTGAGGCTGGATTTCCCGAATCGCTTTCGCCGTGATCGCCACCAGTTCTACATAGACCGACGGTTCTTCCGCTTTGATGACCTTGCCGAGGTTGGGCACCCGCAGGAATCCGGCATTCGGTTCGTTCCACACTTCCCAGTGAAAAACACGGTCCTTGAAATGCTCTGCCATCGCCTTGCAGTAATTGGTCCAGCCCCGGATGCCTTTCTCGCCGAATCGCGTCGGAGAGAAGAAATAGTTACCGTGCGGCGGCAGCGGTTCGGCCCCCTCCATATAGAGTTTATTGCCGAAACTCAGACTGAACCACGGCTGAATCCCCGCTTCGCGCAAGCCGTCGACGATCTCATCCAGCCAGGCGAAATCGTATTTTCCCGGTTCCTGTTCCGCCCGCTGCCAGCCGGACTGCAGTCTCGCCCACTTCACGCCCGAATTGCGGGCGATCGGCATCACCTTGCTGAAGATATAGCCGGTACGATGGTCGAGCAGTTCAAAGCCCACACCGAGCGGGGAACTTTCCACCTCTTTGCTGGTATGGAACGGCATGTCCGCGATGAATTCCAGCTCCGGCTCGAAGCCGTCGTAACGCGGATCGAAGAAAAATTCCTTGTATTTCTTCACCTCGTCCGCCCGCGGAAACAGCGTCCCTGCCGGAATCGGGTCTGGGGTCGGCAGCTGGTCCGCGAACCCCATGCCCGTGATTTTCGCATTGCCCATTTTACCCTCCTATTGCGTTGTAATTTATGTCCAGATCGTTCAGCGCCATCATTCGCCCAGCAGGGAAGCATCCGTGACGAACAGCGGATAATCCAGCAGCGGCAGACGCGGAATTTCGCTTAATGTCCCGTCCTTTTCGCTCGGCCAGTCTTTCTTCCGGACGATCCGGTAGACTCGCGCCGTGATGGGATCGATCAGTACCGGCTTGCTGAATTCGAACCCGTTTTTCAGCCAGGTGGTCGCGACCACTGTTTTCATCAGCCAGTCCGCATCCAGATGCGTCGGATGGTAATAGGCGAAAATCGGAATATCGCCTCGCCGGAATGCACAGACCAGACCCGAGGCTGCTTCCAGCGGCAAGGTATTGGCATTCCAGTCCGGCATCGGACGCAGGTCAAAAGCCGCATGCATCGGTTTCGTCCTCGAATCGAACAGCCAGGCCATGCTCTGCATCGCGCGATACGCGAGTTTCGGTCGGTAATTTTCCGGATCGGTCGCATCGATCACGCCCTGACTGTGCACCTGCCCGTTCGGGACATAGCCGTTGCCGATGTCGCAGATCAGGAAATACGAGGTCATATCCACCCCCAGCCGAAGGTCGGTCAGATAGCGCCGCGTCAGATACCGTGCCTGGCTGCCTTCGGTCGCCTTCCAGCCACGCTTGAGCAGAATGGTATCGGAAGGACGGCCGTTTTCCCCCTGCCAGAGATCGATATGACGTCCGCTTTCCGCAATGAGATCGCGGATCTGCTGCACGATCTCCGGAAAATACAGTTCCGGCACAGCGTTGTAGGGATGATAGGAAAAAATATCGATATGTTCGGCGATACCGCAGCGGAAAAGACCTTGAATATACTGCATCGAAATGACATTGCCGCCGGAAATGGCGCCGCCGATGATCTTCCCTTTCGGCTGAACGGAATGGACCGCCTTTTCCGTGACCGCGACCAGTTCGGCATAAACTTCCGGCGGCTCCGCCTCAATGACCTTCCCGAGATTGGGTTTGCGCAGGAAGCCGACGTTGGGTTCGTTCCATACTTCCCAGTGGAACACACGGGTTTTGAAATGTTCGGCCATCGCCTTACAGTAGTTGATCCAGCCCTCGACCGCCTGTTCGCCGAAGCGGGTCGGCGAGAACAGATAGGTTTTATGCGGCCCGACCGGTTCGCAGTCCATATACAATCCGTTGCCGAAACTGAGGCCGATCCACGGCTGGATCCCGGCATCGAGCAGACCGTCCACGATCTCATCGAGCCAGGCGAAATCGTATTTGCCCTTTTCCTTTTCGGCCCGCTGCCAGCCGGACTGCAGCCGTGCCCACTTCACGCCGGTATTTCGCGCAAACGCCAGGGCTTTGCGGAAATCATAAGCCGTGCGGTGGTCCAGCACTTCGAATCCGACTCCCAGCGGCGAACTTTCCACCTCTTTGCTGGCGTGAAACGGCAGGTCGCAGATATATTCCAGATCGCGTTCGTATCCGTCATAACGCGGATCGAAAAACCATTCTCCGTATTTTTTCAGTTCATCCAGCCGGGGATAAAGTTCCCCGATCGAGATATGCCCCGTCTCCGGCAGCTGATCGAGAAATCCTTTGTCAATCTTTTTATTCATTTTGACGGACCTCCTGTCTGTCCGCTGTTTCATTTTTTCCCGTTTTCTTTCAAAAACAACGGCGAATCGGCAAACGGCATGCCGCGGAAAATCTGAAAATCTCCGTGTTTTTCGCAGTGCCCTGCCGGGACCTCGAAAATGCATCCGGAAATCGGATCGATGAGGACCGGTTTCTTTAACTGCGCTCCTTTCAGAACGACATCGCAGAAAAGTGTTTCTTCGTTGTCATCCGGTATCCCGCTGCGGTTCCACCAGGCGAAGAAAACGTCATCTTTTTGGGTGTCGCGGAAACCGTAGAAAGAAGACTCCGCAGGTGCAATCACATTGCCGAATCCATACGCGGGAACGATGGTCCGGTCGATCAGCGTGACCATATTGCGGATCGCGGCATAGACCTGTTTTTTGCGCAGGACATGATGTTCCGCATCCGCATAGAGGAGTCCTTTCCGGTTGATATTCCGCCCGATATGGTTGAAATCGCAGATCGTGAAGACCGCCGTTTCGAATCCGTTGCCGACATCGCCGATGAAACGGCGCAGATCCCATTTGCACTGGCTGAATTCGCTCCAGGGGTAACCACTCAAAGCAAAGCGGGTCGTAGCTTCGGAAGGAGAGCCGTTTTCTCCCTGCCGAAGGAGCGTTTTGATCCCATATTGCCGCAAAACCGCATGATATTGTTTTCCCAGATCGCATGCGTCATCCGGATTGAATCTGTAGCCGTGGTAAATGATCCAGTCGAAGACATCCGTGCGTCCGCGCTGCTTAAGGACTTTGCAGCATGCTTCCAGCATGCCGGCCTGTCCGGCGAGGGATAATCCGGCAATGCGCGCGTCGGGGATCTCCTTCCGGATCAGATCGGCGGTCCGCAAATTGAAATCCACGATGGTTTCCGCACGCACATCCTTCTGGTTGTCCGGTTCGTTCCACATGGCCCAGTCGCGGACCCGTCCGCGGAAATGCCTGGCCATCGCCGTGACCCAGTTGTCCCATGCGGCCAAGGCTTCTTCCGAATCCGGGAATCCGCCGGAAAGATCGGCGCCGCCCCCGCCGGGATACGCCGGATTGCCGTAATCGGTTTCCAGCAGGATGTTCAACCCTCTGCCGACCGCATCGTCGATGATATGGTCGAGCCAGGAAAAATCATACTTGCCCGGCACCTTTTCTGTTTTCGCCCAGCCGGCCTGCAGACGGATCGTCGGAATGCCCAGGGCGGCAATATACTCCTTATACTCGTCATAATCGGCGAAATCCCGGTCAAGGGTTTCGCACCCCAGCGTGAACCACGAAGGGCGGATGGGATTGGGCCAGTCGGCCAGATTGCCTTTTTCCGGAAATTGAATTTTCAGATTTTTCATGGCAGGACCTGATCTTTTATCAGAAATAGCCGCCTTTGTCGATGATCTCGGAAATGGTGTCGCCCTGACGCACCCACTTGAAAATATCGATCTCGTTGCGGCCGATGCCTTCGGCACGGAGCAGCACGTCATACGCGATCTCACGCGGGATGCACAGAACGCCGTCGATATCGCCGAAAATGATGTCGCCCGGACGCACCGTCACGTTGCCGACCTTGATCGGCACCTGATAGTGCGTGATCATGCAGCGGGCAAGTGAGCCGTTGCTGGTGCGGTATTTGTAGAAGATCGGGAACTTCTGTTCGAGGATCTGTTTGGTGTCCCGGATCCCCCCGGCGATCACCGCGCCGCGGATTCCCCTGGTGATGGCGGTCGCGGTCATCACGCCGCCCCAGAGCGAGGCTTCGACATCATCGGAAGTGTCCCAGACCACCACGCCGTCGGGCTTGAATTCGTCGAGCATCTGAGCGCGGAAAGTCATCTCGCCTTCGATCATCACATTGGGCGAGCTTTTGACCGTGAACGCTTCGCCGCAGACGGTCATTTCATCGCGCAGCGGCATGATGTCGCTGGGGAGTGCCTGGTTGAGCAGCGTGAGCTCGCGCAGCACGTCGTTGATGCATCCGGTATAGAGTTTTTCGTAGCGTTCGCAGAGCTCTTTGACCGGGATGGGGAGTTTACAGTTCGGGATCCGCTGACGAACTTCGATAAGTTTATCCAGCTGCATCAGTCCGGCTTCTTTGGCCTTGGCGCGCATGTCTTTCAGTGAGGGCATAGTCGTTTCTCCTTATTGATAATTTGCTTTTTGGGCATCCAGAATGCCTTTGATATAACCGACCGCAAACAGGTTTCCCTGCATGGTATAACCGAATTTTTCGTTGCTTTCGCCGGCCATGGTCGGAGTATGGTCGGGACGCACCAGACAATCCGGTGCATATTTTTCCGCGAACTTAAGCAGTTCGGCCATATCGGTCGGACCGTTGTCGTGGAACGTTTCGCGGAAGTTGTCACGTGTTCCCGTTACATCGCGGAAATGCAGGAAGAAAATGCGTTTCCCGAATTCGGGGATCAGTTTGAACACGTCTTCGCCCATCGCCCGGAACGTCGCCTGGCAGAAGGTGATGCCGTGACTGGGGCTGTCACTCATCGCCATGACTTTGCGGTATGCGTCCGCGCTGGTGAGGATGCGGGAATATCCCAGCAGGGGTGACACCGGCGGATCGTCCGGATGCAGTCCGAGTTTCACGCCCGCTTCTTCCGCCGCAGGCAGGACCGCTTTCAGAAAATATTCGTAATTCTTCCAGACCTGTTCCTCGGTGATCTTGAGCTCGACGTTATTGTCGATCACGCGGATGTCGAAGCCGCTGGTGAGCGCGCCGCCGCGTTCCTTCAGGTCGTTGCGGGAACGGAACCACCCTACCCCGGCCATGAAATTGTAGCAGAGCAGTTTCAGACCGAGACGGCCCATGTTGAGCAGCATCTTGCGGTATTTTTCCAGATCCTCGTCCCGGCCCGGCAGACCGAGCTTGATCCGGGACATGTCGAACTCATCGCCTTCCAGCGCATAGAGTTCGAATCCGGCTTCGGCGAAACGGTCGCGCACGATTTTGAGCGCATCGTAATCGGACGGATCGTTCATGCCGCTCAATTCCGGCGCAGCTTTGGTGACCGCGTATTTCACGCCGAGCTGGGCGGCAAGGGTCCATTGCAGATCCGGTTTGACCGGCAGCATCAATCCCAGTTTCATGGTCAGATCCCCGTGCTGGAAAGGAAACCGCCGTCCACGGGAACGGTGATGCCGGTCACGAATGCGGCCTTGTCGTCATCCAACAGCCATTCCACGCAGCCGAGCAGTTCCTTCGCCTCGCCGAAACGTTCCATCGGCGTATGGTGCATCACATTCTGACCGCGCGGGGAAAGTCCGCCGTCCGGCGTGCGCAGATACTTGATACTCCGTTCGTTCACGAAGAAACCGGGAGCGACCGCGTTGACCCGGATTTTGGCGGGCGCGAAATACGCGGCGAGCCACTGCGTGAAATTGGCGATCGCGGCTTTGCTCATGGCATATGCGGGAATGCGGGTCAGCGGACGGTAGGTATTCATCGAGGCGAAATTGAGGATCGCCCCGCCGCCCGCTTTCGCCATCTGTTTTCCGAACACCCGGCACGGGATCACGGTCCCGATGGTATTGGTGTTCAGCACGGATTTGAAAAGTTCCATGTCGAGGTCGAAGAAACAGCGCATGTCTTCCGGTTTTTCATCGGTGATCTCGCGCGGATCGAACGCGGTATTGGTGGTCAGCGCGTTGATGTTATTGCCGCCGGCACCGTTGATCAGGATCCGGCAGAGTCCCCACTCCGCGGCAACCCGGTCGGCAATGGCTTTGATCGCCGGTTCGTCGTTGACATCGCCGGTTTCGATGCGGCAGACGCCGTTGATTTTCGCGATCTTTGCCGCCGTAGCCTCCAATTTGGACGCAGTCCGGCCGATCAGCACGACTTTCATTCCTTTCGACGCGAGGTCGATGGCGATTTCAGAGCAGAGCGTTCCCCCGGCACCCGTAACCACTGCGACTTTGTCTTTCCAGTTCATTTTCAAGATCTCCTTTATTGGTTGATGATTGCTTTCGCATTGTAATAACAGACTTTTTCGGCTATGTCTTTCAGAATACCGAAATCGGACGGCATCTCATCGCGCGCCGCCTTTTCCGCCAGCCACGCACAGAATACGCGCCGGAAATATTCATGACGGACAAACGACAGCAGGCTGCGGGAATCCGTGGTCATCCCCGGAAACACCGAGAGCACCCCGAAAGCGGCAGCGTTCTCGAAACAGTCCCGCATACCGAGGATATGATCGCAGTACCACCACGCCGGGCCGAGCGTGACTTTGCCCCGTTGACCGTCGCCGGGGAACGATCCGCTGAGCACGGCGAACGCGGCATGGTCCGCGGGATTCAGCGTGTAAAGGATCACCCTCGGCAGACCGGCGGGGGATTTTTCCAGATCGTCCAGCAGGGCGGTCAGCGATTTCATATCGCAGGTATGGCCGATCCCGGCATATCCGCCGGCCGGACCCGCCGCGGCACGCAGCCTGGAACTGGTCTGGCGCAATGCGCCGATATGAAGCTGGAGAGTCCAGCCCATTTCCGCATAGAAACCGCCGAGGATGCGCAGGACCGCACAGGCGAGCGCGGCGCGTTCGTTTTCCGGCAGAGTTTTCTCTTTGAACCGGACAAACCGGGATTCGTTTTTTCCGTCGTCCGGAACATATCTGAATCCGGCATCCAGCGCATGGTCGGCAAACCGGCAGCCCGCGGCATGGAATTCATCCAGTTTCGCTTTCAGTTTAGCAGCGAAATCAGCAAGCGTCTCCGCTCCGTCGAACAACGGGGAAGTCAGACCAGGAAGATCGTCTCCGCGCAGGGACGGCACAACGGCTTTCAGTCCGGAAAAACCGGACAGCTCATCGCCCGAACCGGCACACGGCGCGGCATATTCCACGTTGAATTTTATCAGCAGTCCGCGGGCGGAAAATCCCGGTTCGGAAAGTTTCTCGTTGGCGATACGCCAGATTTTTTCAGCCGTCGCGGGACACAGCAGCTCATCGATTCCGAAAACCCGCTGGAGTTCGAGCTGGCTCCAGTGATACAGCGGATTGCCTGCCAGCTGCGGGAAAACCGTGCTCCAGGCCTCGATTTTTTCATAAGGGGAAGCCGGACCCGTGATCCGTTTTTCCGGCACGCCGCAAATCCGCATTGCCCGGTGTTTATACGGATCGGACGCCACCCATAATTCGGTCAGGTCGGAAAAATGCCGGTCCTCCGCCAGGTCTTTTACCGACAGATGGTTGTGCCAGTCGATCACCGGCAGATCCTTCACCGCGTCATACAGCCGGACGGCCAGCGGCCCGGTCAGCAGAAAGTTTTGATCCAATGCCATATCTTCACCATTTTTATTCTCTATTGAATAATATTAATTCCGATATCATAAAAAATTTAACCTTTCTTTTGATAAAAGCAAGTAAAAAACCTGAAAAATTTGAAAAAAAAGCAGGAACTGTTATATTACGGAATGAAAATTATCAATAGAGAATAAAAACGGAGTTGCGAATGGATAAAAAGAATACGGTTCCGATGTTGGAAAAGACCTTGGACATTCTGGAATACATCGGGGCGAGCGAAACGGCGGTAAGTCTGCCGGAGCTGCAGGCCAATCTGGGGATCGCGCAAGCCAGCTGCTATCGGATCGCGGCCACGCTGGTGCAGCGAGGGTGGCTGGAAAAATGTTCCGGCAACCGTTACGAGATCGCCGCCGGAGTGCTCCCGGTCGCCGAAAAAGCACGTTTCCGTCTCGCAAAATACCGTCACCTGCAGCCCGCCATGAACCGGCTGGCGGATCAGATGGGATTTCCCGTCAAATTTTCCGTGCTGGATGGCGATGAATTCGTGAATGTCTGTTCCGGACAATGCCGTTCGGGACAGTTGAGTTTTTCCCGTCCGGGGTTCCGTTCGTCCCTGAACAAGATCGCCTCGGTCAGCACGATTTTCCTGTCGGAAAAATCCCCCGCGGAACAGCGCCGTCTGCTGAGTGAAGACCTGCGTGAGGAATTTCAGCGTCAGCAGCAGTTTTACCGGAAACACGGCTGGTGTTTCGTGGCCGGCCATCCCGGCGCCGATGCCGAATTGCCGTTCGACACCCTTTCGTTCCCGGTCCGGCGGGACAACGGATATCTGCTCGGCGTGATCTCGTTTTTGAGTCTGCCGGGACAGCTGAAAACCGAACAGGAACGCATCGCCGCGCAAATCGGCAAATCGCTGAAAAGTATAGTCAACGCACTGTAAAGAAGAGTCGCCAGACCGCCCGTTTCACGGGCTTAAAGTAACAAGACCGCTCGCTTTGCTCGCTCAAAGTCAAATTCAGAATAATAAAAGCATCAAGAAAAAACGCCGCAAATATAAAAAAAGCTTGATTTTATCTGTCGAACAGGTTATATTTACTGAATTATTACCGTCAAAAAACTAAATTTAAGGAAAGGGACAGCAAATGCCGATCACCGAAATACTGGAACGCAATGCCAAACTTTACGGCAATGATGTCGCACTGGTGGAAATCAATCCCCAGGAACTGGAAAAACGTCACACGACCTGGCGTGAATACTCGCTGATCGAACCGAGCCGGAACGATTCTTTCCGTTCGGAAATGACGTGGAAAGAATTCGACGACAAAGCCAACCGGCTGGCCAATTTCCTGCTGACCCGCAGGATCACCAAAGGACAGCGGGTCGGCATCCTGCTGATGAACTGTCTGGAATGGCTGCCGATCTATTTCGGCATTCTGAAAAGCGGCGCCATGGCGGTCCCGCTGAATTTCCGCTATACTCCCGAGGAAATCCGTTACTGCCTCGACCTCGCCGATGTGGACGCGCTGCTGTTCGGTCCGGAATTCACCGGACGCATCGAAGCGATCTGCGACCGGCTGCCGAAAGTGAAGACCCTGCTTTACGTCGGGGAAGATTGTCCTTCCTTTGCGGAATCCTACAACAATCTGGTGTCCTACTGTTCCAGCAAGGCCCCGCAGATCCCGCTGACCGACGACGAGCTGGCGGCGATCTATTTCTCCTCCGGAACGACCGGTTTCCCGAAAGCGATCATCCATGCCCACAAGAGTCTGATGCACTCCTGCAAAGTGGAGCAGAACCACCACGGACAGACCCGCGAAGATAATTTCCTGTGCATTCCGCCGCTGTACCATACCGGAGCCAAGATGCACTGGTTCGGCAGTTTCCTGGTGGGCGGCAAAGCGGTCCTGCTCAAAGGGATCAAGCCGGAATGGATCATCCGCGCGGTTTCCGAAGAAAAATGCACCATCGTCTGGCTGCTGGTGCCGTGGGCGCAGGATATCCTCGACGCCATCGACCGCGGCGAGATCAAGCTGGAGGACTACAAGCTCGACCAGTGGCGGGTGATGCACATCGGCGCCCAGCCGGTGCCGCCGAGCCTGATCAAACGCTGGAAGAGCGTCTTCCCGAAACACGATTACGATACCAATTACGGACTCAGCGAATCCATCGGCCCGGGCGCGGTCCATCTCGGCATCGAAAACATCGACCATGTCGGCGCCATCGGCAAAGCCGGTTACGGCTGGCAGACCAAGATCGTCGGCAACGACCATAAGGAAGTCAAGCCGGGCGAAGTCGGCGAACTTGCGGTCAAAGGCGCGGGCGTCATGCTCGGTTATTACAAGGATGAAAAAGCCACCAAGGAAGTGCTCACCGAAGACGGCTGGCTCTACACCGGCGATATGGCGAAAGAAGACAAGGACGGCTTCATCTATCTGGTGGACCGCCGCAAAGACGTCATCATCACCGGCGGGGAAAACCTCTATCCGGTGCAGATCGAAGATTTCCTGCGCAAGCACGATTCGATCAAGGACGTGGCCGTGATCGGCCTGCCGGATCATCGTCTGGGCGAGATCGCCGCCGCCATCATCGAAGTCAAACCGGACAAGACCCTGACCGAAGAGGAAGTCAACACCTTCTGTCTGGATCTGCCGCGTTATCAGCGGCCGCGGAAAATCATCTTCGCCGCGGTGCCGCGCAATCCGAGCGGCAAGATCGAAAAGCCGAAACTCCGCAAGATGTACGGCGCGGATCAGCTGGTGGCCCAGCAGAACGAGCTGAAATAAGCGGGCCGATATCGAGCTGAATTGCAATGGAACTGCTGAAAAGTCCGGTACTGATCGCGGTCGCACTGCTGCTGATCCTTTCGGTCATCCGTCTGAACGTGGTGTTTTCGCTGATCATAGCCGCCATGGTCGGCGGGCTGGCCGCAGGCATGAATGGACCCGAGATCATGGCGGCGTTCAGCAGCGGGCTGAAAGGCGGCGCCAACATTGCGTTCAATTATGCCATGCTGGGCGCGTTTTCCATCGCCATTGCCAGGTCGGGCGTGACCGAACTGCTGGCCGGGAAACTGTTCAAGGCCATCGGCAGGGAAGTCACCCCGAAACAGCTTTTCCGTTTCAAATATCTCCTGCTGCTGATCCTGACCCTGGCGGCGGTTTCATCGCAGAACGTGATCCCGATCCATATCGCATTCATCCCGATCCTAATCCCGCCGCTGCTGCCGGTGTTCGAACGGCTCAAGCTGGATCGCCGCATGGTCGCGTGCATTCTGACGTTCGGTCTGATCACGCCCTACATGGTGCTGCCGGCCGGATTCGGACGGATCTATCTGAATGAGATCCTGATCGGCGGGCTCAACAGCAACGGACTGCATGTGACATCGGCGATGGCCCCGAAAGCAATGCTGATCCCGGCACTGGGAATGGTGGCGGGTTTGCTGATCGCGATCTTCATTTCCTACCGCAAGCCGCGGGAATATAATCTGGAAAAAACCATGCAGCAGGTCGATGTCGCCGTGGAGATCAAACCGCGCAAAGTGGTTGCCGGCTTTATCGCCATCGCCGTGGGTCTGGCCGGACAGCTCTGGCTGGATTCGCTGGTGATCGCCTCCTTGCTCGGCATCCTGGTCTTCGTGCTTGCCGGGGTGATTTCGATGCGGGACACGCAGGATGTGTTCACCCGCGGCGTTTATATGATGGGCGGGATCGGCATCATCATGATCGCGGCAGCCGGATTCGCCAGCGTGATGAAAGCCACAGGCAGCGTGGAATCACTGGTCCGGCTGGTGTCCGCCGGGATCGGCGATCAGCGCGGACTGGCGGTCTTCCTGATGCTCCTGATCGGACTGATCATCACCATGGGGATCGGCTCCTCGTTCTCCACGGTGCCGTTGATCGCCGCGATTTATACTCCGCTGTGCATCAAGCTGGGGATCTCGCCGCTGGCCACGATCGCGATCGTCGGCGTGGCGGGTGCGCTGGGCGATGCCGGTTCACCGGTGTCCGAATCCGTGCTGGGACCCACCGCAGGATTGAACGCGGACGGGCAGCACGACCATATTTACGACTCCACGATCCCGACCTTCATCCATTTCAACATCCCGCTGCTGATCGCCGGCTGGATCGCCGGAATGGTGCTCTGACAGAGTTCCAAGTTGTTTGATCAATTCAATTTGAGTCCTTGATGCAGCGCCATGCCGATATATTCGCGGCTGGAGGTTCGGCCGTTATACCATAATTTCCAGCAGCCGGCAGTTTCATCGCGGACCACCGAGGGCTTGTAACAGGCTTCGCCATCCCAGGAACCCGGATCGGGCGACACGACCGGATTGCCTTTCAGGCGGGTCCAGCGCGTGATCCCGTCCGGAGAATAAGCCGCGCAGATGCCGGCCGTGTCGATATCGTAATAACCGATGTAAAACATGTAATAACCGCCGTTTTCCGGATCGGGCACGACTTCACAGCCGCCTACCCTGGCCTGCTCGTAAGGCTCACGTCCGTGCACGACAACGGGATTCAGCGGAGATTTCTTCCAGACCAGTCCGTCAGAGCTTTCGGCATATCCAAGAGCGTTCGGCTCGAAAGTCTCCCCGGCGGCATACCACATCCGGAAAATCCGCTTTGAATCGTCATACAGGACAAAGGGATTCATCACCGACTCCTTTTCCCACGGGAATTCGGGGATCATCACCGGCAAGTTTGAAACGCGCTGAAAGGTCTTTTCGCCGTCCGTGCTGACCGCGCATCCGATCCGGCTGAAGCCGCGGGCCTGTCCGGTATACCACATGTAAGTGCGGTCCGGAAAACGGACCACGCAATTGCGGTTGACGATATCCTCCCATCCGGTCGCGGGATCGGGTCCGAGCACGATATGCGGCTCGCCGCTCCAGTGAATGCCGTCATCGCTTTCGATATATGCGATGGACGCTTTCGGACGCCATGAAAAATACATGCGGTAACGGCCCCCGTCGATCTGCATGTGCACATCGAAACAAGTGCCGATCTCGGCATTGCCGAAAACCGGATTCCCCTCATACTTGATCCAGCCGCCTTGCGGACGTGGATAATTTGCGGCATTATTCGGCATAAACGGCCTCCTTTTCATTAAGTTTTTTTCCGCAGTTCTGTGGGTTTGACGAACAAAATGAGGCTGCGGGATATTGTCGGTTGTAGAGGATGCTCACCGGATGGTTCGACCAGGCGTAGCGGACGGAAACGGGATTTTTCACCTGGTCGGAAGAAAGCAAAATCGAATCACCGGAGATTTCCGCATGATCCGCGGGGAAATATTGCCCGTCGGCGCCCGCAAGATAAAAACTCCGGCGGGGTTCGCCCCGCAGTTCCAGACCTTCGGCGAAATGGAAAAACACCCGCAGCGCACCGTTTTCCGGCTCGGCTTTCCGGAAATCCGGTCCGCATGGAAGTACATCGCGGTGATATACCCCATATAATGCGGCCGAAGCCAGACGCCGGCCGATCGTCTTTTTATCCTGCGGATGGATATCATCGGCTTCCCCCGTATCCAGAGCCGTTGCCAGATATACTTCCGGCAAAGTCCGGCAAACCCGCCGCTGAGAGTCCCGCAATACGGCCCAGGTCGATTTCGGGTCGTAATCCCGGGCTTCCCAAAATTCGGCCAGCTGGACCTGTATGAACGGAAGCTCGGGCTGTTCGAAACGGAAACGCCAGTCGCGAATCATCGTTTCCATTTTTCGCTGGTATTGGATAGATTCTTCGATCGAATTCCCATTGCTTTCGCCCTGATACCAGATCACACCCCCGAGAGCATAGGGGAGCAGCGGAACAATCATGCTGCCGTATTGCAGGCCTGGCGTATTATGATTGTTCACACCGGAAGGCGGCTCGATTTTGAACCTGCCCCAGTCGACTTCGGCATGGGCTTTCCATTCCCCGGCCAACGGAATTTCCCGGTCCGGTGCGGAAAGGCGGTAAACGTTATCGCTTCCCGTGAATGCGCCGTCATAAAAAAATGAAAATGCCCGGATTGCGATCACATTCCTGCCGGATCTGACCAGTTTCCCCGGAATATGATATTCCCGTGCAGTATCGAAATATTCAGTTTCAAAATCTTTCCCGGTCCGCCCGATTTCGACGTTGTTGAAATACGTGATATCATGTTTGTCGATTCCTCCGGTATGCAGGACCAGCTCTTTTCCGGCCAGTTCCTGAGGGATTTCCACACATTTCCGGACCCAGACCGCTCCGTTGCCGGCAATATTCTGCGCAATCCAGCTGCCGGGAATCCTCATGGTGCTCCACGCGGAATCATCGAATTCCGGAGCGGCCCATCCCCGACCGAATCCCTGATTGCCCGGATCGGGCCGGCGCAGCACCGCCATCCAATCCACCGGCGGGTCCCAGCTTTCTTTTTTTCCGCGGACCATTTCCCATTCGTCGATCATCACCTTCGTGTCGGGGTTGGCCCGCAATGCGGCAGGGCTGGTCCAGGTCTCCACGACCGAACCGCCCCAGGAACAGCAGATCAAACCGATCGGCACGTTCAATTCACTGCGCAGCGCGGCTCCGAACCACGCACTCACCGCGGAAACAGCCGGTGCGTTCTCCGGCGTCACGTTTTTCCAGCTGCCCTTGAAATATTTTTCTTCACAGCCGGTCACTTCCATCGGGACAGTGA
>JAZUCR010000589.1:0-11110 GCA_045639225.1 Victivallales bacterium | reverse complement strand
TGCGGCCCACGTCCACGCCGATATACAGCGCTTTGCAGTCGGACAGGCAGGACAGGTCGGACCAGTCGGACAGATGGGGCGGGCTGACCTCATATTCGCACGCGGCGATCTGATCGTAACTCAGGAACGCCGAAGCATCGTCCGCAGGAACACACATGTATTCCTGCAGGAACGATTCCTCGTCCGCGCAGCCGCCCTTGATGAAGTTGAAATAATCGGTCTCGTCCATCTCCTGGCGTTCGTCGTCCGGAGCAAGTTTCTGCTGCAGACGATAGAGAAAACCGTCGTTGAGCGCGTCTTCCAGCGTGACCCGGTGCAGACTGATCTTTTTCGGATTGCCCTTTTCGCGGATCTCCGTGATGATCTCGTTGAAGAAATTATGGCTGCCGCGGTGCGTGGAAACCATTTCGAGCTGCCCGCCCCAGGTGATGCCCGGATATGCGATCGCATAAAGTTTGCGCGGATCCTTGTGCAGGGCAAATTCATCCAGCAGACGGCCCCCGCGTTTGCCCGCCTGGGCGTCCGGGGAGCTGCTCATGCTGTTGATCTTGCAGGAGTTGGCGAACTCCAGGACATAAGTCTTTTCGTCTTCGATCAGCTGGACACCAAGGTCGCGGACCGCCGTATGCAGGATGGATGCAAAGTGCTTGCAGTCATCCAGGAACAGCCGCGCCTGGATCTCGTCACGGGACGACACCCAGGCGTCATACCGCGCATCGGCCAGAGCCTTGCGCCGGACCAGGGAATACGCACTGGCCCAGGAGATCCCGATCTGGCGGGATTTCTCCATGACTTTGATCCTGGCCGGATCCAGCACCCAGCGCTTCTGATACGGCAGCAAAAGTGCCACGGAGGGGGGTATGATTTTGGCGTTTCCCATGGGGTTATGTTCCTTTTCTGTGATCTCGTGTCATTGCTTCGGTTTCCGCGATCTTCCTATAGGTCTTATAGGTCCTATAGGTCCTATAAAGTTCGCGGAATCACAGCAGCTTGATTTTGCCCTCAACTTCGGCGAGCGTTTCCCGGCTCATGCCGGAAGCGGCTTTCTTCGAACCTTCGAGTTCGGCGATCCGCGCCAGCAGTTCGGCTTCACGGTTCTTCCATTCGGTTTCGGCGGCCTGCTGCTGCGCTTCATTTTCGCGGAGTTTCCGCTTGAGTTCGGCGATCTGATTGTCCTTTGCCGGATTGCTCAGCGCCGCCACGCTCTGCGCCAGACTGCGCAGCGCCTTGATTCGGCTCTCGGTGGACTCGGTGGACTCAGTGGACTCGGTGGACAGCACAGACAATGCTTCCATGATCCGGACACGCGCCTGATCGGTCATGCTTTCGAGTGTACCGGTGCCCTGCGCGATCGCAGTCAGCATCATATCCTTCTGCTTGGCCTCAAGATGTTTCCGGCGCATGGCGCAGAAGTCGGCGTATTCCTTGCCTTTGCGGATGCCGGCCAGATTCGCGCTGGACAGCTTCATCCCGGCACGCGCGAGCGCGTCTTTGATATCGGGATCGGCGAGCAGCGCTTTGAGTGTCGCCCCGTCCGACAGCAGATTATAAGCCCGCCACCGGATCTGATGCGGCAGCAGCGAGAACTTGCTCCTGGGTCCGTTGTATGATTTCATGACAGCGCTCCCGGACCATAAAGATGTTCGTCTTTGGCCAGCGGATTGGGGGCGGACAGTTTATCCCAGGCATCCAGCTTGCCGCGGATATCGGAGGAAAGTTTGCAGTAATCGTCATAACCGGGGATGACGACCAGGTATCCATTTTCGATCAGGAAGTTCCAGGCCATGCGGATGTCCTTGACATCATCAGCGGTCAGTTTCAGATGTCCCGCGGCAAAAATGACTGCCTGATGACAGAGCAGCGACTTGAAATCCTGCGGATTCTGATATTCATACATCGCCTGAACGATCGCACGGCGGATCTGATATATTCTCATGATTTATGCTCCTTTTGGTATTCTTTCAAGGTTTCTTTCTGTTCGTTGAGGCCGTTGAACAAGGTGATGATCTGCTGTTTCTGTTCGCCGTCGGCAACGAGCAGCGCCTGCTGCTGGTCCAGAACTTTCTGGATGT
The DNA here is from genome assembly GCA_045639225.1 of Victivallales bacterium. GTDB lineage: Bacteria > Verrucomicrobiota > Lentisphaeria > Victivallales > UBA1829 > SIG94. The sequence continues at coordinate 9,038 of JAZUCR010000589.1, read as the reverse complement.
TGCCTTCAATGCCAGTGAGTTTGGTCAGAACGACTTGTGTTTTATCCTCCTTGATGTGTTGCTCGATCTTGTCCTTGAGGCTTTGGACGTTCTGTTTCATTTCCTGCCATTGTCTTTCCCTGGCGGCAGCAAGTTCCGATTCACGGGCCTTTCGCTCGTCTTCGTCCCGCTTGTCCAGGCGGCGCTGATGCTGGGTCACGATCCAGCCGCTGAGCCCGCCGCCCAGCAAGCCAAGTATGGATTGATAGAGTCCGTCCATTTGCGCAAACCTCGTCAAAGTTTCAAGTTTCAGGTTTCAAGTTTCCCGGATTACGCGCCGGGCCGCGCGCACGCTTGATATCGACCCTGTCAAGCCGGGTCAGCTTCGTGCGGAAAAAAAGGAAGTCGGACCGGTCTGACCCGTCCGACGTGTCTGACAAATTGGCGCTCCCGGCCGGATTCCAACCGGCAGGATTCGGCAAGCGGCGCCGCCAACCGAACGTCAGTGACTGCATTTGGGCATTCTGCCACGGGAGCAAAACCCCCCGGCCAGACGACCGGGGGCCCGCACTATACCCCGCCGGGCTATGGTGCGGGTCACAGACTCCGGTCAGTTACCAAGGGTTCATTTTCGAGTTTCAAGAATCGGCGCAAGCGCCTTCAAGTTCCAGGGATCGCGGCTCCGCCGCTTCAAGACATCTTGAAACTTGCAACTTCATTGGTGGCTTTCCCTGGCGGTCCAGGGTTACGGGAAGCCGGCTCCGCAGCCGCACCGGAGGAGGCGGCTGACATCAACCCTCGTCAGGAAAGGAAAGGGAGCAAAAAAAAACCCGGCACAAAGGCCGGGAACCGAAAATGAATCAGAAGACACGAAAAAAACAGCGGGGCAAGGCGGCCGACCCCGCCCCGCTGCCAGGAACTCAACGATCTTCTACTTATAGGCCGTAAGTTCGACAAAAGCTTGTTTTTTTACGCTTTTTGAGGCTGTTTTTCAGATAAAAACCGATTGACCCGGACGGGTGTTATTGCGATTTTCGCGGACCGGACGGACCTGTCGGACCGGTCGGACGGGTCGGACAATCGCGGGAAGCGGGCCCTTATTCCGGCTTTTTGGCGCGGGCTTCGGTCCGGACCCGGTAAAGGCGCTCCGTGAAACCGCCTTCGCGCTCGAAGTCGGCTGCCAGACGCGCGATCTGACGCCCGAGCAGATATGTCTCCTGGTTGATCAGACAGAGCATCACGTTGCCCGCCACTTCGGCTTTGCGCGCAGCCTTGCCAGTGGGACGCGAACTGTCGGACTGGTCGGACGGGTCGGACTGGTCGGACGGGTCGGACGGCGCGGGAACCGATGGGGCGGGTCGAGAAGCCGGGAGGCCCAGCGCCGGATCGGAGACCAGCGCGGCCATGAGCTGCCGGAGCTGGTCCAGTGTTTCGGGCCGGGCACGGCGCACCGTCTGCGCCGCGGGACTGTCCGCCGGCCACTCCGGAAGGCCGCGCTGCCGCAGGAAAGCCTGATAATCGGCCAGCAGTTCTTCCTGGCTGGCCTTGGCCACGTTGGTTAGTTTGAGTTCGGTTTTCTTGGATGTTGCACTTGCTTCGCTGCCTTCGATGATATTGGCCACGCCCGACCGTGCCGCCTGAACCATCTGATCGAAGGTGCGGTCCTTGCGGGAGAAATACTGGCTGCAGAAAGCTGATGTGGCATCATAGATCAGATTGCCGAGCTTATAAGTCCGGAGCTTGACATAGCCGCCGTGCGGCGGAATTAAGGGGGTGTCAGAGTTTTGAATCATTTGGGTTATATAATTCTCTTCTAACCAACATATTGAGATACTCAACTTCTTTTTTGTAACCGATCGCTGCAATTCCATACAGGAATTCATTATCAACAAGAGATTCTCCGTCATTTAGGCGAACAAGAATATTCGGTGATAATTGTGAATACTCGCCATCACATTGAATTAAAATTTCAGCATCATGCAAATATTCCCATTCCCTACGTAGCAGGGCAGGATCAAACGAATTAAAATCAAATTCATTTTGATCATTAACAAAATCATTTAATTTTTTGGGAATTCGATATTTATACATAGCAAAGACCAGCAATCTTCTGATTAAATATTTTTTCCTGTTCATCACTTCGGCTCCTTCCTTGTTTTTCCCTTATTCATGCGGCCTTGTGTAGTTCCATCAATCTTCATTTGCAGATAGGAAATTACCTCATTCAATCTTGATATGCTGATATTGGGAACCGAGGTTGCCATGAAATGTTTTGCCAAATCCTTATTGATTGCAGCGAAAACGCTTTTGGCATTTCGATCTGGATGTCCCTTCAGCCGATAGTCGCCCAACTTGCGAACCAGCAGGTTAACCAGGTTCCTGGCTTCGGCATTATTGCCGATTGAATCCGGTGCGGGAGCAACCCTATCCGGAGGCAGTTTTCCGATCCGGATCGTCTGCCGGATTTCACATCCGACATTTCCGTTGGCCTCGTTCTTAACGATTTTCGATTCGGCGGGTTTCCTCTGCTTATATCCCCAGGAGGTCATATTCTTTTTCAGGCGGACATCCGCTTCGGATATTTCCCCTTTGGTGATCCTCTCATGGCATGCACCGCAGACCATGATCAGATTGTCAAGAACCGTATGGGATGGGTCTCCGTCTATGTGATGAAAAATCCACGTCCCGGCTTCCGTGTTTCCGCAGAACGGACAACGGGAATCAGCTTCCTGCTGAAGTTTTTTCTTCTGCAGAGGGTTCGGGTTTTTCCTCGCTTTTTCTGTCATTTCGTCTCCCGCCTCAATTCCTCGCCGAAATTTGCCGCTGCCATGGCAACCATGCGGATCTTGCCGCGCTCATCCAGCGAATTGAAGATTTCCAGCAGCTGATCGCGCAGGGCATTGTCTGCCTCGTTCGCAGACTTGCCGCCGAAGAAGTCAATCACCATGTCCGGGAATATCCGCAACATTGTAGTTACGGTCATATTCCCGACTGAGCATCGACCATTGAGATAATCCGAAATCGTCCCCTGTGATAATCCGACCCGTTGGGCGAGCGCAGTCTGCGTTCCAGCCCGTTTTATTGCTTCCTTCAGAGCGGTGATAATATCGTTTTCTGTCATTTTCTGCCCGTTTTACGTTTTTTTTCGTAAAAATAACCCTCTTTTCGATAAAAATCAAGAAAAAATCGTAAAAATATCGAATTTTACTATTGACATTAACGAATACTCGATTATATTTAACGTAATATTCGATAATGGAGGCGTTATGACGAGGCTGAAACATTACAGGTTGAAGACCAATCAGAAGCTGCGGGAAGTCGCGGCGAAGATCGGTTTGACCCCGGCGACGGTGCACGATGCGGAAGTCCGCGGGATCCTGACGCCGCGCCTGGCGGCGAAGTATGCTGCGGCATTCCCCGGAACCACTTGGCAGGATTTACTTGAACCCCCTCGTGTGAGTGCGGGAAAACAATAAAAAAAGGAGAAGGACAGGAAATGGGCGAGAAAGTGACAATCGGATGGGGAGAATGGATCTTCAATAACGCATTTTCCGGGGTGATGTTTTTACTGATTTCTTGGCTGTGGGGTTGGCTGTTCGGTTGCTATACAGATTATGAAATAATTCTAATTGTGACAACGGCTCTTTGTGTAAGGAACTTCGACCAGGCACCAAAGCGTACCACCTCGCGCGTGAGTGCGGGAAACGAGGTAAGACGATGATTACCAGAGCAATGGACTTCAAAATCCGGCGGAAAGACGGGAACGGGAACTATTACCTGTTCAGACCATATTTAAGGGCAAACCTGGACGATATAGGCAATGTTCTGAATTATACGATCGTAGGATCGGAAGAAGAAGGCTCTTTGAATGAGCTGCAGGAAAAGCGTTTCCGGGAAATGTGCATGCAAATCGACCGTTATCTGGGCAGACTCATCCACAGAAGGCGGAACGTTTTCACTTGCTATGTCAATGATTTTCCTTCGGTGCGGCAGGTCAGGAATCTGCTGTCCGGGCGGACAAGAAAATCCTGCATGATCCTCCCCTTGACAGGGATCGATCTTGGAATCGGAAAGGCAGGTGCGTGATGGGATCAGTGGAATTGACGATCTGGTATCTGCTGCTGAATATTCCGCTTGCCTTGTTCTGGTTCAATGCGGGGCGTCACTGGGAATTCCAGCGGCTGCAAGACAAAAAAGACGAGATCATAGCCGAGCTGACGGAGCGCAACCGGAAAAAGGTCGAGCAGCTGAAGGCAGACTTTGAATTGTGGATGATCTCGAGACTGACCCGCGTGATGGATCCATCGGACGAGACGGACGGGTCGGACAGGTCGGACGAACGCGAAAACCGAAGCACCGGACACAAAATAAGGAGAAGGACGATGATTATGGATGCAGTAGTGATGACGATATTCCAGATCGTGGCGCTGGCGAATATCGTGGCGCTGGGATTGCTGATCTACGGGATGATCAAGGGGGAGGTGTGAGATGGGGAAGCCATTCGATGCAGTGTTGAAAGGGGCCTTTCTGGCGGCGGTGAAGTTCCATCTGGCCAAGGGCTGGACGGTCAGCAGTGCCTATCAGCAGGCGAAAGCGGAATTCCAGCAGGAAGGGAAACCGGTGCCGGACCGGGCAGTGGTTTACCGCTGGCTGCGGCAGGAAGGCGCGTTTCCGCGAACCGGTCGGACGGGGCGGACGGGTCGGACCAGTCGGACGGGGTCCGACAGCGCGGAAGATGAAGCGGCGGAGCCGGAAACTGACGATTACGTCCGGAAGCTGGAAGCGATGCTGCGTCTGTATCGGCGGCGGACGGAAGCGGACGTGGACGCGGTGTGCGACTGTCTGCTGCCGGGCCTGCTGGAGGAAGGTGAATAAATGAGAAAACTGGTTATCGGGAATGTGGAACTGGCAGAGATGATCTGTGACTTTGCGGGAGCGCAGCCGGGATCGGTCTACGAAAAAAAAGTGAAGCATGAATTGAATGTGCTGCGTCCATGGGCGTCGCAGTATGAACCGGTCAGCATGGCGGACGCGGCGAGGCTGGCGGTAAAAGTGATAGAAAAGGCGGAACAAACGGGAAAGGACGGGAACCGATGACGAATCTGGACAAGATGAATCTGATCATTCTGGCGGTGGGAACGGCCGACTTGCTGGACAAAGCACTGGAGGAGGAACATCCCTCGCTGGAGAAGACGATCGAACTGTGCGAGATCCTGCTGACGGCGCTGAAAAAGCATGAAGCGAACTTGAGAGCGAGCGCGGGGAACGCGAACTTGTCGGACGGGTCGGACCAGTCGGACAAGTCGGACAGCGCGAGAACCGAAGGTGCGGCACGAGATCCGGAAGCCGGGGAGGACTGAGATGAGGAAGCCATTCGATACGGAATCGAAAGTTGCCTTTCTGGCGGCGGTGAAGGTCCATCTGGCCAAGGGGCGGACGATCAACAGCGCCTATCAGCAGACGAAAGCGGAATTCCAGCAGGAAGGGAAACCGGTGCCGCAGCTTTCCGTGTGTTACGGATGGCTGAGACCGGCGAGTCCCGATGGGGCACGAATAACCAATCTGCGGAAAATGATCCGTCGCCGCGGGCTGACTTACCGTGAGGTGGCGATCCGGATGGGAATCCCGACAAAAAGCGTGTCGTCGGCGGCACGCAATGGAATCAATACCATCGGTTTGGCCCAACGCTATGCCGCGGCACTGGGATGCCCGTTCTGCAAGGTAATGGGGAAAGGCAGAGACTATGGATGCAAGTGATTACAGCACGGGGAGCGTGAACTTGTCGGACCGGGAACGCGAACTGTCGGACCGGTCGGACAAGTCGGACAGCGCGGAAGCCAACGGTGCGGCACAAGATTCCAAAACGGAAGCGGAAGCTGCAGCCTGGGCACAATCGAAATCGCTGGCCGTGCTGGAATTGCGGGCGGATGAAGTGATCGAAGTGGCGCGTGCCGCCAGCAATATCCGCAGCATCTGCGAACTCAACCGTCACCGGATGACGATACAGGACCGGGAGATCTTCACCCGGCGTGCGGTGAAGACTCTGGAGCAGATCTGCTGCGATCCGCGTCTGATCGTGGCGCTGATGCTGTTTGCAGCGGATCATCCGGACTGGGCCTGGGTGAATTTCTGGCATGCGTTCTGTCCGGAAATGACTTTGCGGCAGATGGGACATGAAAGGCGTATCAACGTAAGCACGGTTAAATACTGGCTGAACCATGTCGAACTGCCGGCCGACGCATACGATTTCATTCCGGAAGACAGATGAAGGGGGAATGAAGCCGGCCTGACGGCCGATGAAGCGCGGCAAATGGCCGCATGAAGCGCCCTGCGGGCATGAAGCGCTGCCGATGGCAGCATGATGAGGAAGGAGCAAGTATGAAGTGTGAAAGAAAGTGTGAAATTTACAGCCGGGTGTGCGGGTATTTCCGCCCGGTGGCGAACTGGAACCAGGGAAAAAAAGCGGAATTTTCAGAACGCAGAACATACAAAATCAAAGGAGAATAATCATGGAAGCAACAGTCAGAGAATTCACGAAAATCCAGGCGGCGGCAGAGCTGATCTGGGATCTGTCGGAAAGCGCGGAGAACGCGGGAACCGAAGGTGGTGCGCCGGATCTCCGGGGTTACCTGGGCGGAATCCGCACGGCGGTGAGCATGATCCTGGACGAGCTGCACTGCATCCGGCTGCGGGAAGCGGAACGCATGGACGAATGGGGTGAAGGCGAATTGGAAGAGGACCTGGACGACGTTGAACGGAAAATTCTGACCAATTTCCGCAAAGCCAGAAAACTGAAACGGGAATCTGAAATCACGAAAGACGGGTTAACCGTGCTGCTGGGTGCCAAAGCGATGGGGCCCATGAAGAAGGAAGCCGAACCCGGACGGCTGCCGGATGTGCCGGACTGGCGGGATAACGCGAACTTGTCGGACCGGTCGGACAGGTCGGACAGGTCGGACAAACGCAGGACTGATGGTGCGGCAGCATTCGCCGAAGACGACCGTCTGACGCGGATCCGTCTGACGGTGGCCGCGCACCAGGGCGACGGTCTGGCGGAGATCATCGAAGCGATCCTGGCCGACGGCACGGATCTCAAAACACTGTCGCAGATCCTGGGAGTGAACAAGGCGCGGATCTTGGAAGCGAAGCACGGCCATGCGCGTCCGGGATTCGTGGCGCGGTTCGCCGAAGTGCTGGGGGAAGGCGGCGCGGCAGGTGCGAAAGCCGCGAACAATAGGACCAATAGGACCTATAGGACTTATAGGCAGGGCGCGGGAACCGGAGTTGCGGCGAACTGCCGGGGAAAGCGGGGTGCGAAATGAGCGTTTTGAAAGACAACCGGAAATATCAGGCGATGACGGTGGCGGAAGCGGACGACCTGTTTCTGCGGATCGCGCGGCTGAAAGCGGCGATCGACAAGGAGACCGCCGTGCACAAAAAGAAACTGGCGGATCTGGAACTGGCGCACAAGGAGAAGATCTCCGGCAGCATGGCGGAGAAGGAAGCGCTGGAAAAGGAACTGGCTGCGTATATCATGGCGAATCCGGACCGGTTCGAGAAACCGCGGAAACATCCGGTGGGCCAGATCGGGACCTACGGGATCACGACGGATCCGGCGTATGTGGATATCACCGGCGAGGATGCCGTGATCGAATATGCGCGGGAGAACGGTTGTGACGACCTGATCCTGCTGCAGGTGAAACTTGACAAGGATGCCATCCGGAAACGGATCGAGGCGGGGGAAACGATCCCCGGAGCCGATCTGATCCCGGCGGGAGACGTGGCAAAGCTCTCCTTCAAAAAAGGCTATGCGGAAGCGCTGATGAAAGGGTGACGGAATGACTTTTGAGGAAATATTTGCCGGAAACATCCCGGAGACGATCGAAGAATCGACGACTGCGCTGCGCGGGATAACCAGAGCGGCGCGGATCTCCGTGGCGGTTTCCAGTCTGCTGCTGGCAGACGCCTGGCTGGGACACTTTTCCGGCCATAAAAAAGAATGGATGGCCTGGGCATCGGAAAACACCGGGCTTGAAGATTCGGACATCTATCACCGTCTGACAATCGGGCGGATGCTGCTGGCCATGCGGACCAAAGCGGTGTTCTTCCGGAAACTGATGGAGCTGCGCGGAGACAATCTGCTGATCCTGACGCGGTTCACCAAAAACGAGGAATCGACGGGCCGGCTGGAAGCGTTCCTGACGGCGCATCCGGAAGTATGGACGCTGGACCGGGACGGACTCCGGACGCTGGTGGGGCAGGAGTTCGGCGAGACGGTGAAGGACCAGGCGCTGCTGCCGGGCTTCGACGCCATGATGGACAAGATCATGCGTGCGGACGCCAAAGCGCTGGCGGAGACGATCAGCAATGACCGTGCCGCGGACAAGGCGGTGACGAACGGCTGCAATCTCCTGACGGTATCGATCTTCTACGAATCGAAGAAAGCGGAAGCAAATCCCGGAGCGGTGGATTTGACTCGTCTCCAGCAGATCAAAAACGCCCTGCTGGACAATCTGAATACGATCGAGGCACTGATGGCCGCCTCGCAACAGGTAATGGTAAATGGAACTCAAACTGCTGAACTTGAGACCGGAAAAGAGTGTGGTGACAACAATTCCGACCACTGCGAAAACTCTTTCGAACATGGAGCAACAAACGGTTTGCGCACTGCAGAAAAGTGTGGTGACAACAGCGATATCGAGGCCGAAGAGGCCGGAAGCGGCGAAGGACCTGCCGGCGATAGTCACGGCGAAAAACACTGTGGTGACCACAGAACTGGCGGGGATCAGTCCGTTCCAGAGCCTGCCGGAGAAGACGCGGCTGGAAGCGGCGGAGCGGCTGAAATTCCTGAATCTGACGGAGCGGATCAAAAGAGATATGGGTCTTCCGACGATGGAGGCGGCGTGCCTCTTCGTGGCGGCGCACAAGGCGGACCAATTCCCGATTTTGCGGCAAGGGGGGCAGCACAATTCGACCCGTTTGACGTGGCAGAACCGGCGAAACTGGACCAAGCGGCTGAAGGAAGCGCGGGCGGCCAAAGGAAGAAATCTCACCGCTGA
>JAZUCR010000588.1:0-12622 GCA_045639225.1 Victivallales bacterium | reverse complement strand
TCATTTTCAGAAAGAAAATCCCCGAAATCAAAGGGAAAAGCACCATGAACAACAATAACAGTGCCAGCGGCATATCGCAAAAACTCTCTTTCTTCTCAGGGGAAACGGTTATTCACTTTCCGGCAGATGTTCGACTTTTTTGACCGTCGATTTTTCAATGGTGAATTTCACACCGGGGAGCGGTTCGAACTCATATTTGGACGTCAGATCCTGAACGATCCTGCCGGTTTCCCTGGTGCCGTCGGTGCGGATCAGAACGGCATTCGGGATCCACAAGCTCAAATTGGTAAGACGGACCAGCTGGCCTTTCCGGATGGTGAAATTGATCGTTTTCTTTTCCGGCCTGGCCCGTTTATGTGCGAGGGTGAGACTGTGTTTTCCCTTGCTCAGATTCCGGATTTGAAGAACTTTGGAGATATTCCGGTTGCGCGGATCTTTTTCCGTAATTCCGATCAGTTTATCGTCAAGATACAAAGTGATTCCGGGCGGCTGGGTTGCCACATCGATTCCGCCGGTGTTGCTGTCCAGATTGAACATCAGATCAAGATTTTCACCGGCAGGCAGATTCACCTTCCGGACAGCCGGATCATAGCCGGCTTTTTCGAGCCGGACCGAATAGCTGCCCGGCTTCAGATTGGAAATATTGAACGGGGTGTCGCCGTAATTTTTGTTGTTGATGTAAATCACCGCGCCGGACGGTTTGGAATTGATCCGGATGGAACCTGGTTTGACTTCCAGGACGAGCCGCTCGAGCTTCGCAATGTCTTTGCTGCGGACGTGAACGGATTTTTTCAGCGAGATATACCCGTTCCGGCGGAGTTCGATCTCGTGTTTTCCTTCCTCGATGCTATCGCGGAACGGGGTGCGGCCGATGCTCTTGCCGTCCATGATGACTTCGGCATTGGCCGGAACCGAGGTGATGATCAGCGTGCCCAGATTGGAGTCCAGACTGCCCCGGACCAGCTGGGGCAGGGGCGAATCGACCTTCCAGGTGACCGTTTGCGGATTGAATCCGTGTCGGGAGAGTTCGGCGGTATAAGTGCCGTAAGGAAGATCGCGGATGACGACGGGCGTGTTGCCCAGATTTTTATTCTGGAATTTGACGGCCGCCGAATCAGGCGCGCTGGTGATCATGACCGAGGCGGTTTCTTTTTCCAGCGGGACCACCAGCTCCTGCTGATCGCCGAGTTTCATTTCGATTTTCTGCCAGTTGTTTTTATACCCGGGCAGGCTCAATTTCACCAGGTATACGCCGGGTTTGACCTTGAGTTTGACCGGCGTTTCACCGATTTCCCTGCCGCGAATAGTCACGGTTGCTTTTTCGGGCGTGGTATTGATGGACAGCCGGGTGACGATTTCGGGCGGTTTTTTCCCGCAGGCGGATACCGCCAGGAGCATCAGGACCGCAGCAAAGAAAAAAAGGATGTTGCCGACGGCGGCAAATATTTTATTCATGATCAGCGCTTGCCTTTCTTTTTCCTGGCGGAAAGTTTTTTCTCCAGGGTGATTTTCAGATCCCTGACCTTCGCGTAGGCCCGGTGTTCGGAATCGATGATCTGCATCAGCTTGTTGCATTCCGCGACCGCTCCGGCATAATCCCGTTTCTTATAGAAGACATTGATATTGAACTGCGCGTCCTGGATCGCTTTCTGCATCAGTTTTTCGGCTTCGGAAAGTTTCCGTTTGGCCACGGTCCATTCCTCCGGTTTCGGATCGAACTGATCCAGAAAATCAATGGTGATCCGATAACGCAGGATGGCGTTCCGCAGATTTTCCGGCTTGGCCTGATAATTTGCCAGCAGTTCTTCCGCTTTCTGGAAGGAACGGACCGCTTCTTCGCGCATTTCCTTCTGGGACAATGAAATCGTCTTCAGCCCGAAATCATCGGCAAAACGGCTCAAAGCGTATTCGATCGTTTCGAAAGATCTTTTCGGGAAATTGTTTCTCACCGTGACCGAATTCAAATTGGTATCATAACCGATCGTCAAGGTCCGTATTTCATCAATGCCGTTGGCGGGACTGCCCGGCGGATCCGAGCTGATTTTCATGAAATCAGTTCCTTTGATCTCGTTGACCAGTGATCTCAGCAGGTCTTTGTCCACTTCCGCCACACCCTTGGAAAACCGCCGCTGATATTTCAGATCGTTCAGTTTGAACATGGCGGAATTATTTTCGATCTGGACACTGAAACGAAACACATTGTCTTTGGTATAGATGACTTTTTCATATTCCAGGAAAAACGGATTGCGGACAACCTGTACCGGACGAGTCTGCCGATTTTCCTTCGGCGCGCCCCACAGCATCACAAACACCATCAGCGCAATGCAGACCATGACAGTGACCAGCAGACCGAACAGCAGGTTGACCAGCCGTTTTTTCGGATTGGCCGCATCTTTGTCCGCCATCAGCTTTTGGTTTTTGTCTTTCTTCTGGAAAAGGTCCAGAACGATTTTTTCCGTTGCGTTGCCTGCTGCGACCGGTTTTTCCGGTGCGGGTGCGGGTTCCGGCGTGACGGCCGGTGCAGGTGCAGGCGCCGGTGCTGGCTGTTCAGCTTTTTCCTGTTTCGGCGGAGTGTAATCCCGATCAAAACGCAGCAGCTGTTCACCGATCTGAAGCTCATCTCCGGCCTTGAGCATGACCGGACTGTCGATTTTTTTGCCGTTAACGCGGGTTCCGTTGGTGCTTCCCAGATCCTGGATCTTCCAGTTATCCCCGTCGACGAATTCGATTTTGGCGTGATAACGCGAAATTCCGCCGGTCAAAATCTGAATATCATTATCGACTTCACGACCGATACAGATTCCGGGCGGGACCAGTTCCCACTGCTCTCCCTTCCTCTGTCCATTTAAAAAATACAGATTCATAACGAGCTCACCATTTCATAGCCTCTTCCATATATTGCGGATAATATAATTCCCTGAATGTCAAAGGTCAAGAATCAAATTGAAAAAAATATCACTATTGTTTGACATAAGGTCATTGACATTCAGGGAGAATCCCAAGGGTCGGGCAACCGGACAGGAAACCCGAAAACAACGGTTGTGGATCGGTTTCAGAAATGCCGCTGCAGCTTATTCCGGCGACTTGGTCCGGGCCCAAACCAGATAGGATTCGATAAGCCTTAACTGTTCTTTGTTCAGATTCGGACATTTGATCTGGGTCTTGTCGCCGTTCAACAAAATCTTTCCTTCCCCGACCGATGTGTCCAGGAGAACTTCGGCGAAATTGAAGTATTGCTGAAAAAAGGCGCAGGTGAAGCTCTGATTTTGTTCAGGCGCGAACATGTTTTTCTGAAACCGGTTTTTCCAGGCTCGGCTCAGCATCAGGTATTGCAGAGAGAAATGCAGATCGACATGATTGTAAACATGGTTGCCGTCAACCGGTTGGACGTTTTTTCCATAAATCACAAATGGAACTTTCTGGATAGCCCAGACACCGTAGACCATTTGTTCCTGGCTTCCCATGGGAACCATTGCGCGATGATCGCCAGTAACGATCATGATCCCGCCGCGGTCGAAATAACCGCTGGCTTTCAAGTCGTTCATAAAATCTTTATAAGCCCGGTCGAAAAACCGAACGGTCGCTTCATAGGAATAAGTCTGGGTGTCGGGATCAAGGTAGGGAGCATGCATTGTCGTGGTTTTCACAAAAATAAAATGAGGCTTTGGATCGTTCTTCAGCTCTTGTGTCAGGCGGACCAGCCGTTTGAAAGCAACATCATCGGCAACTCCGTTGAAGACATAACGATCTGCTCCGTTATAAAAAGGATCTTCGTCATTTATAATGGTTTCAAAAGGACAATTTTCAGATAAGACATCAACGTTGTCGACGAAACGCACCGGCAGGAACAGAACCGTATGATATCCTTCTCGGTTAAACTCTGCGGCAAGGTTATGTTCATAAAATTTTGTGTTGGAAAAATCCATTTGTCCATACGGGCAAAGCAGCGGGAAATAGCCGGTAAGCAGAGAAAAAAGATTGGTGGCAGTATTGTAAGAACTGCAGCGGTATTTGAAGGATAAAGAGGAAGCGTCTTTCAAGCTGTTGTCAAATTCTTTCAGATTGTCAGAAGGCAGTCCGGAAAAATATTTGCTTTGATAAGAAGACAGACTTTCGACAACCAGCAAAATAATATTGCGCTTCAAATTCAGCCCGGGAACACTTTGATAGTCGGGCGAAAACGTATCGACAGACTTAATATATTCAGGAGAGTAATGCTTCCAAGCTCCCATCGAAGAATTATAATTAAAAACATTGGTATCAAGTCCGTCAAAAAGACTCTTGGGCGGAGGAATCAAACTCAGAACCAAAAAAACAAGGGTGAATCCGATGGTGGAAATCAGGAAAAAACTTTTTCTTTTCTTTTCCAGGGAAATAATGATAAAAACGGCAGCCGTGGTCAGAACCAGCAGCATTTCCCAGAAGAAATAGCTCTGGGTTATAGCTTTTTTCACAATCGGCATCATGAAATTGGCATGCGCAACCCACGTCCCGGTTTCTTTAAAATTAAAACGGGCATTGAGGTCGATTTTCAGATAAATATCGACGAACCAGATCAAATACATTCCAAACAACAGCAGGAACGAGAATAAAGAGAAGATTTTGCGATGAATCAGAATGGCTGCAACTGCCAGGACTCCAATGAGCAATCCACATTGGGCGTCTTCGTAGACATAGAAAGAAATTCTTGATGAGGGGACCTTTAAAACGATGACTCTCAAAAAGACAAATAACGATATTGCGGAGAGCAGAAGTATTTCTTTGTAAAAACGGGAAATAAAATGAAAAACGAAACCGAGACCTTTAGCTGTCCAGGTATAGAGAATTATGGAAAAGCGGTTTATCTTTTCCACGGGAATAAAGTGGATCCATATCGCCAAAGCCGCAGCCACGATAAAATAAAGAATTCCGAACAGCCGGCTCCACATGCCCAGGAAATTCGTATCGATGAATGAATTCGGAAAAGAAAAAACAAAATAAGCATCATCTGCAGCCGGCAGTATTTTTTTGTCTTCTCCATACTTTCTTGCCTGCAATTTGGGTTGATTCATATCAGCCAGAAGCTGGACCTGATTGGTGAAACAGATTTTTTCCCGCAGTTCGGGACCGGAGAATCCGACTCTGTTGATTCGGAGCTTTTCTACAGTAAAAACGACTCCATCCGGCACTGGCTGATCAATATCAAATCGGAAGAACCGAATTCGGTCATAATCCGCGAACAGAAAAATCTTGGTTCTTGATTTACTCTCGCTTACCTGAGTTTGCCTTTCATTGAAAGTTTGCGATGAATAATACAATTTGACAGGACCGGGATCTTTATCAGCAAAAGTTATAATCACCAGATAAAAATAAGGTGAAACGAAAAAGAAAACAGCAGAAACCAGAATAACCAGAATCATGAGTATGATATTGGCGCGTCTGAACCAAAGTTCCCGGCAATACGTGAAAATGGAGCGGGCATACTGCGAAATATCCGATGACAACCTTCTGGTCCAGGTCGGGCTGAAAATCCACATCAGGATACTGCCGCCAACAGCAAGTAACAGAAAAAATCCAACATACACCAGATAAGAGACACTGAAAAAATCAAATCGTGAATACCGGCGTAACGGTGAAAAGCATAGATATACGTCATTAGCAGTTTTTGCTGATTTGACTGTTACAATTAAATCATTGTCTTTAAAACTGGTGCTGCACTGGTTTTGGAAATTGAGAATGTCGTATGCATCCCGGCCGGAAAACAGTATGTTGTTGATTTTTATGCTGCTGATTCTGAATTGCTTCTCCGGTTCGTGCAATTCATCAAAATCCAAGCGGAATATGCGGACTTTTCTGCGACATTTGAAAACAAATGACCTGGCTGGAAAGGATGAATCAGAACCGATGGAACAATCTTCTGTAAACTGGTTATCTGTATAATACAAACGGAGTTTGCCGGGATCATGATCCTTCAGTGTAACTGTAATTTTATAGCCGTGCGGATAAGGAATGATTTTGAAAACTGTTATCAGAAGCAGAACGAAGACGGTGCAGCAAATCAATCGGAGCAGCAGAGTTTTCCGCTGATTCAGAAACGGTAATATCTTTTCCCTCATGGGACTCGGTTCCTTTATAAGTCAGAATTATCCTGATTAATATAGCATTGTTCTGCCATTTTTCAAATTTTCTTCAATCGGTTTGCCGAGATACAGGCTTTGATTGAAATAGTTTCAGAAAAATTATCCGTAAAAATATACAGTCTTTTTTTGTTTGTAATATTCTGAAATCAGCCTGTGAGGTCGGAAAAAACGGATCCGGAATCATACCGTTTCAGCGATGGGTGTCCAAAAAATCCAGAAAACGCATGGTCAGATGCATAGACTTGATCTCGTCGGCTGTCAGCGGCTGATTTTTCCGGTTCGCGGCAATGGTGCGCAGCACGTCGTGCAAAGATTTCCGGCAGTCGAATTCCGTTCCGGAAAAACGGCAGAGGTCTTCGAATGCTTCGCCGCACTCTTCCAGTTCCATATTGTCAGCGGCCAGAAAAAAGGCAGTCTTTCTGCCGGTTTTGTAATAAGAATCATACAAATCGAAAAGCGAATCCTCCGGACGCAGCCGGAAAAGATCCCGCGGACGGTCCAGATCGAACGCATAGGAGATCGTTTCCAGATAAGCCGCCGTAATGCCGGGATCGACATCGTCCAGTTTCCATGCCGACGGGTCGGGGATCCGGTCTGCCAGCAGCGGGTAGCGGATCTTGCCCAAATCCGTCCCGGTGAACAGTAATCCGCAGCCCGTGATCAGACAGAACCCGACATCGGCGGCAAAGGGGAGGAGCGGCAGATCCAGCACCATCCCGTGCAGCAGCAAGACTACACCTTCGAACAAAGTTCCGATCCCCAGCAGGGGGATCATCTTCCGGTATTTGACGGGAAACAGAAATGCCATCAGACAGAAAAAGCCGATTACGCTCCAAGCCCCCGCCGCCATGCGGAACCAGTAGCGTATCAAAGGATCGGTCACAGGTCCCGCCGCTCCCAGATTCTGCAGGATCGTGTCCATCATGCGCCACGGCAGGATCACTCCCAGAATGGAAATGCCCCACCCGATTGCGCCCGCCAGCAGGAAAATACGTTTCATCATCGCTATGACTCCCTAAAAAGTTATGAGGCCGCAATACTGGACCACGCCCGGAGGGATTTTTTCGTCCCGTTCGACTTCGATGAAGTCCGATACCGAAAAGGCCAGGTGTTTTGAATCGAATTCGAAAAGAGCCGTTCCTCCCTTGCTTTCGTCAAACGCATCTCGCAAGGCAGCCCCGAATTTCGCCGCCGTTCCGATGCTGTCTTTCATCAGGTAATCCACCGCGTACCGGCGTTTCAGAAAATTGCCGAAAATACTTTCCGTCCAGAACGCCGGCGCGTTTTTATCCCGGAAGTCGGGCATGGTTCTCCACACGCGGAATTTCTTCGGGTCCACGACACCGCATTTCACCAGATGCTCATGCAGGATCCGCAGGATCATCTTTTCCGGACCGGGCGGCTGATTCTGCTGTTTGGCAAGAAACCGGCACTCGGGACAAAGCTCCCGGTAATCATAATTTTTCTGCTTCGGATCCAGTTCGGTTTCCCGGCGGCAGATTTTACATGAGATCGTCATGATTTCCCCTCCGTTTTCCGGCGGTACCCGACGGCGCGAACAAGGCCTTATTCTTTTTCCGTCCCTGGCAGGATCTTTTCCAGGTGTTTGACAAATGCCGCCGAAACCGAATTCTGGTGTCCGTTGCGAGGCAGAATGGTGATATGTTTTTTGCCGGGGATGGCATTGAAAGCGGCGAAAACCGAGGTCGGACTGCACGTAATATCGACCAGCCCGACCGACAGATAGGCTTGGGCCTTGATCCGGCGGGCAAAGAACACCGCATCGAAATACGGCAGCGTGCGGGCCATGGCGGGATTCATTGCCTTGCCGTTTTTGACCGGGAGCAGACGCGGCCATCCGGGAACCCGTCCGGCCAGACCTCCGCCGTGGTCGCACATGGCGGGCACGCTCGCCTGCAGCAGGATCACATCCGGATCGAGTCCGCCCGCGACCAGCGTCTGGCCGCCGCCTTGGCTGTTTCCTGCCACGATCAGCGTTTTGCCGTCGTATTCCGGCAGGCTTTTGATATAATCCAGCGCCCGTTTCACCCGCAGATACATATTCCGGAAATAATATTTATCCCGGTTTTCCGCTTCTTTGGCAACATACCGGAGCAAAGTCGTTTTCGCCAGTGTCTGATAGTATTTCGCCGGTTTCCCGTTCTCGATGCCGTGCGCATTCACGTCGAAACGGATGACTCCCGGCACGAACGCCTTGTTCGCCGTTTTTACCCCGGCGCCCTGAAAGGTGACGATCGCAGGCAGACTTTTCGGCTTCGCATCTGCGGGCATGGTCAGATAACCCGAAACCGGAACACCGCCGACGCAGTCCACTTTGACATCCCAGCACCGGAATTTTCCTTTCAGTCTTTTGGGCGGCGGGGTCTGTGTTCTCGACCGGTAACTGAAACAGGTCGAGATCCACGGCAGCATATCATCCGTTACCTCGATTTCCTTCCGGCTCGCTTTGACCGGCACTTTCGCCAGTTCGGCCAGTGCATTGTCCCAGAACTCCTGAAAGTCCTTCGGTTCCTCGAATCCCGGCCGGATCGTTTCCGGATCGGCAATCACCCCGATGGCGGCGTTCAAGGGCGTTTTCTTCTTGCCGCTGCCGATCAGAATCGGCTTGCCGTCCGCATCGAGTGCCGTGACCGAAAAACGGACCGCTCCGCCGTTCAATACCAGGGGGAATTTGGTGCCGTCTGCCGGGATCACCGTCTCTTTCCGGGTGCTGTTCTGAAAAGCCATGACGATTTTCAGCTTTTCCCCGCCGGTTTTGCCCGGACCGTTGAGATCTGCTGAAAGCTGGACGGTTTCGCCCGCTTTATATACTCCGTCCTGGTGATCGACTGCCAGCTGGAGCTGCAGTTTTTCAGCAGCGGACAGCGTTCCGGATAAAAACACTGCGGCAGTAAAAATGACGGTTTTTCTGATGAATGGATGCATATTTCTCTCCTGTACTGAAAGTTTTCAGTTCGTTTCGTTTTGCCGGATGATTGTGGAATAATGCTCAGCTGTTGGGATCCAGCAGGTTCACATAGTTGCCGAGGTCGAAGGTCGCACCGAATTTCGGCGGGATCAGCGGCAGCACATCCAGGGATGCGGTGGAATCGATTTTGGCTCTGATCGAATTATGATCGGCGTTCCAGTCTACCGAGATCCTGCCCTGTCCGGCAGGAAGTCTGCCGCGAGCCGCAGTCAGCCAGGAACAGGCCGGATTGAAATAGATCTGGGCAAAGCCCGGAGCCGAAGCACGGACGCCCAGAACTTCACGGAACAGAAAATCTCCGGCACAAATATTGAAAATGTGCGGATTGTAACCGTATTTATAGAGCTGCATGCGGTCGCGGGTGAAACTGTAACCGGTCCGGATCGCTTCGAAAGCCAGATCCTGCCGTCCCAGCGAAGAAAGCGTTTCCAAAACGAAGGTGAAGAACGGACTGGCGATTTCGGCCAGAATCCGCTCCGGCGTGCAGAATTTATCCAGCAGCTCTCTGGCTTCGGAAAGATCGGCAACGATTCCGGCGTTCAGGACCATCATATTGGTGCGGAAAGAATAATCCGGCTCGTGTTCGCCGTCATAGAAATCGGCAAAAAGACCGTTCTCCGGATTGTAGGCATACTGACGGATATCCTCGGCGAGACGGTCTGCGATCTGAAGGCATTCCGCTTCGGGATCCTGATTCAGCGCGGCATAGAGCCTGGCGGCGGCAACTGTGGCTCGGTAATACAGCGCATTGAGCGGGATGAACACCCCGTTTTCCCTCATGGTGCGGTTTTCATTGAGGAACGCGCAGTAACCCGCGCGTCCGGAAGGCAGCAGGACATCGCCCGCGGGCGGGATTTTCCGGAAAAACTTCAGGATCCGGTCCAGATGGGGGATCATTTCCTCGAGCATCTTCCGGTCGCCGGTATGGTTCCAATGATTTTCCAGCCAGAGGATCCACAGCAGTGCCGTGCCGGGTGAATAGGAATAAACACCGGACGGCACGATCTTCATGATCATGCCGTTTTCCAGCTGGGCTTCGGCAAAATTGCGGAGCGCGCGGCCGACGATCTCGGCCCCGCCGGACAGGAAATGCAGCGTCCGGGAATAAACGTAAATTTCCGGCAGCGCCTGGCAGCGCCGTCCGCAGGGATCGTCGATGATATCCTGATTTACGCAGCGGCGCAGCGAGGAAAGCGAGAGTTTCCACACTTCATTGAGGACCTCGTCCGAGCAGGAAAAATCGCTGTCGCTGCCGAGTTCCGAGGAAGCGGCGGAAAAACGCAGCACCGGGATGACCGCATCGGAGGCTTTCCGGACCGTGATCATGACGTACCGGGCACCGCGCGGCACCAGCCGCATCCAGGAGTTGTTGCCGTCCTGCAGGATCAGCGTATCGGTCATGCGGCCCAGCGGTCCGATGGAACGCACCGCATCGCCGGACAAATGCAGACCGCAGGTGATGTCCACGATATCCCCGGCAGAACCGTCCAGGTCCAGGATCGGGAATCCATAGCGGAATTCCTCCAGGTCGTAGACCGCGAACTCGCCCTGATGCAGACCGGTGATCCGGCCCTGGCGCTTGACGGTGAATTCGCAGTTCGAAAGGAAGGCGGAAATATCATTGAGATTTTCTTCCAGTGGCAGAAGACTGACAGTATCTTTCCGGTCATCCATCGAGAAGGACGGGGAAGAAAAGGAGAGCGGGATGCGGAGCGGTCCGCAGATGCGCCAGCCGGAGAGCGATTCCATCGAAGCTTCCCGCCGGAATACCAGACCGCCTTTCGGAATTTCCGGGAAGAGCAGCAGCATGCCCATGGGCTCGGTCGTGACCTCCTGAAAACAGAGGAAACGGTTCCAGCCGGCGACGACATGGATCGTGACGCTTTGGAGCACCTCGTCGCCGATCTGCGGGGAATCGGGCTGTTCATAAAGACTCAGCTGGCGGGTCCGGTCGCAGACGGCCACCGGGTCGTCATTGCAGAACACGGCAAAGGGATCGTCGGATGAAATATCCATGCGGATATCGGCTTCCTGCTCGGAAAACGCATAGATTTCCGCGGCGTAATTTCCGGGCAGGATCCGGTGAAAATTATCATAGGAATAAAATGCCGATGCATGGATATCGGTGAAGGTGCCGCTGTGAAGCGCCTCGAAAGTGTCGGATTCGGCCCACATGAACGACTGACTGCCGGAAAGGACCGGCTGCGGATCGGTTCCCGGAAAAACTTCCAGTTCCTTCGCATTTGCCCATTGCTTGTCGTCGTATCCGTTCAGATTCCAGCAGGAAAAATCGGTATTCAGATTGATTTTTTCCACTTTATCCATGCCGGAATGACAGCGTGGCTGATTGGGCAGATAACACTCCGCCTCGCGGACTTTCCATTCTTTGCCGGTAGCGGCCACGACCTTGTCGCCGGCCGTCAGCCGACACCAGATTTTCGGCGGATGCGGATGCGTATGCCAGCTGCGGTGATCGCGGTCCATGACCACCAGTCCCAGCGTATTGATCCCCGGGATCAGATATTGCGTCACATCATATGTATCCACGTAGCATTTGGTATGGGTGGCCGCGGAAGGGCCGTAGCCGACATGTTCGCCGTTGAGGTAAACGTGATAGAACGGCAGGGCAGAAATCTGCAACTGACAGAAATCCTCATCCGTGGTCAGAACGAATTCCCGGCGGAAAAAAACTCTGCGGTTATCCTTGCGGTCTGCATCGGGAAGCCAAATCCAGCTCCCTTCTTCCGGTCCCTTGGTCGCTTGTCTGCCGAACATAATTTACCCTTTCCGAATGATTCCGAATCTGTAAACCCTCTTTGCCGGAATTATAATTCTTCCCGTATATAATTGCAAATTCAAATCGAAAAAAAAACGTATTTTTCTTAGACAGTCCATTTTTTTGCGATTTTCCGGAAAAACCGATTTGACTTACAGTGACTCTAATGCCTATATTGGCTGTCAGGGAGCGGAGTCATGACACGGATCGAAGAACTGAAAAACTATCTTCGGGAAAAAACCGCCGCCGGGATCGCTTTGGCTTTTTCCGGCGGGGTGGACAGTTCCTTTCTGCTCGCCGTGCTGAAGGAAATCTGCGATGAGGCCCCGTTCCCCCTGCAGGCACTGACCATGCTGACCGTTTTTCAGCGGCAGGATGAACTGGCGGAAGCCCGTCAGACCGCCTCTTCCTGCGGCGTGAAACTGGCGGAATTCACCTGCGATCCGCTGTCTCTGCCGCAGCTCCGGAACAATCCCCCGGACCGCTGCTACTGGTGCAAACGACATATTTTTCAGGTTTTCCGCGATCACGCCGCGGAAAATCGGCTCGGAGTCCTGATGGACGGAACCAACGGAGATGATCTGCATGTCTATCGTCCGGGACGTCGGGCGCTGCGGGAACTCGGAGTCGTTTCTCCGCTGGCGGAACTGGGATTCACGAAAGCGGAGATCCGTCAGCTGGCGGCGGAACGCGGCCTGCAATGTCCGAAGAAACCGGCGAGGCCGTGTCTCGCCACCC
>JAZUCR010000587.1:0-8428 GCA_045639225.1 Victivallales bacterium | reverse complement strand
CTATGCGATGGGCTACCGGGGCGGCAAAGCGTTTACGGAACGCTTCAAGTCGGACGATCTAGCCGCTTCTCCGTTCAGGATGGCCACGCTCGAACCCGGCCGGCTGGTCAGGGGGATCGATACGAAAGAAGCAACCAGGGATGTCAAGCCGTGTCCGGAACTGTTCGAGAAAGTCCGGAAAGTCGTGGATAGCAAGCGGAACGATCCGAATTTCGATTTCTACTACATCAGCGACGAGCCCGAATGCAGGCGGATCTCACCGGTTTACCTGAAATATATCTACGATTTCGTCAGCGAACTCGACCCTTATCACCCTGTAATAACCTGTTCACGTTCTGCCGACCGTTATATCAACTGCGCGGATATTTTTTCCACACATCCTTACCTCGGACCGGTTGTATCCGGCGGCAAGCGCATACTGAACACTCCCGTCGACCGGATCCGGAGTTACCTCCAGGATGTGACCAAATTCAAACGGTCTGACAAGGTCGTCGGTTTCACCGGACAGTTTTTCAGTTACAAGTTCAACAATCTGCTGGCGGATTATCCGACCTGGGAAGAAATGGAAAGCATGAGCTGGAGCGCCATCGCGCAGGGGTCGCGTTTCCATTATCCCTATGCGTTTCACGACCTCGGCGACCGCCCGCAGATCTATGAGGGATACCGCTATATCAACCAGTCGATCCGGGCGCTGGAAAAACAGCTGCTCTCCAACCGGAAATACCCGGTAAAGACCGTCGATCCCGAAAACATGCTTGATACCTTGCTGGCCGAAGGCGACGGCGTCACTCTGCTGATCGCGGTCAACTTGAAAAACGGTCCGCTGGAAGCGACGGTTTCCGCCGATCACCTGAAACAATTCACCTCGCTGATGGAGTTCCGCGGGAACGGTTCGCGGAAGATCGTCAACGGCAAGCTGCAACTTTCGCTGAAGCCGTATGAATGCGTCGTGCTGACCTCGAAAAAGATGGACGCGGGGCTGAAAACGCGCGACCAGGTGGCGAAGGAGGTCTCGGAAGCCAATACCGCCCGTGCTGCCCGCGGCAACCTGCTGTTCGAAAAGGGCGCGATGTTCGAGGTTGATTCCAGCAATCCGGGAAAAACCCTCGGCATCCGCAACAAACTGTTTGACGGCACAATCGACGTGCTCGGCTGGTCGGGCAAAGGCCATTCCAAGGTTCATTGGTTCGAGCTGGATTTCCGGGAAAGTCCGCCGGCTTTCTCCAAGATCGGGATCTACGGCTTCAATGTCGACCGGCCGACAGTCCGGATCTGGAAATTCGGGGAATGGAAGACGCTGACTCCGAAAAAGACCGACAAGACGGAATATTCCACCGTGCTGGATTTCGGCGAGGAATCGAAATCGGTCAAGGTTCGGATCGACTTCGGCGTGGAATCCAGGCAGACCCCGATCGAACTGTATGAAATCGAACTGCTCAACGATAATGGACCGAAGGATTGCGGCAGCGGCGCGGCAGCCCGCGGGAGCAGTTCGGGCAAAAAGACCGAACAACAGGCTGACAACACGCTGTGGGAGGAAAACGGCAAGAACATCGCGGTCGGTCCGAAGCCCGGTTTCAAACGGTGGCTGGTCTCCCCGGGCGGAAAAGGTCTGGAAATCAAACCGAAGGAACACGGCAATGGGTTCAGTTTCTTCGCCCCGGACGGCGAAGGGCGCAAGACCCTTACCCGCGTAAACTTCTCCTCCGATTATCCGTATCTGGTCTGCCGCATAACGGATTTCGAAATGCTGCAAGGCTACCGCAACTGGACCTTGCGCACCGATCTCGGCCCCATGGTCGTCAGTCAGGTGAACGCGCTGCAGAAAGGCATTTTCG
This sequence comes from Victivallales bacterium, assembly GCA_045639225.1. GTDB lineage: Bacteria > Verrucomicrobiota > Lentisphaeria > Victivallales > UBA1829 > SIG94. Next base: position 6,590 of record JAZUCR010000587.1, on the reverse strand, counting down.
TTTTCGATCTGTATCAGAACTTGTCTGAAAAAGAAGCGGCGAAAAAATCCGGCTATCTCCACTTCTGGGTCTACAATCTCCGGCTCGATCTGGAATATCTGAAACTGGTGAAGAAGCCAGACTATGTGGTCCGCGCGGAATGTGCCGATCCGGAAATCAAACCGGGGAGCAAGGTGAAATTCACGGCGGAACTGGCGGAAGAGGCCGAAGATGTCTCCATCAGCCTGTTCTCAACCGGTGCCCCCCGTACGATCAAGGTGAACGGAGCGGTCAAGATCCAGCTGAAACCGATCGACAAAACGCAGAAGGTCTGGACGGCGGAAGTCGAGATCAAAAGCATTGGTCTGAAGAAAGCATACAAGCGGCATCAGGTTTTTATGAAGATGGATGTGCTGGGCGGCGATCTGAACGAACCAGTCTGGGTCGGGCTGCCATATCCGGTTGGACCTTGAAAAAAATATCACAGCTTCGGAGGAATAAATTTTGAAAGCACCTGTATATCTGGTTCCGTTTTCCCATCTGGATCTGTTCTGGGCGGGGAGCCGGGAGGAATGTCTTACCCGCGGGATCGAAGTGATCCGCACCGCACTGCGGCTGCTCCGGAAATATCCGGATTACTGTTTCATGATCGAGGCGGCGAATTTTCTGGAATTTTTCTGCGAAAGCTGTCCGGACGAAGTGCCGGAGCTGAAACGTTATGCGGCGGAAGGACGGCTGGAAGCAGTGCCTTTGCGGAGCATTCTCTACACCCAGCTGCCGAGCGGGGAAACTCTGATCCGAAATTGTCTCCGGGGACGGCAGATTGTGTTGGATAAATTGGGTTTTTGCGGGAGCATTGCGACGCTGTCCGATATCCCGGGTGTCACGCCGCAGCTGCCGCAGATCGCGGCGAAATGCGGTTTTGCCGGACTGTTTCTCTCCCACGGAACGCCGCCGCATACCGACTGCGTGGAATACGAAGCGCCGGACGGCACAGTGATCCCGGCCTATGCGCCGATCCATTATGGCAGGATGCGGCATTTGTTCAACGAAGCGGCGGATTATGAAGTCATGTGCGCCAATGAAATCAAGGTTGAAACGGAACTCGGCGGAGTGGATTATCCGCAGCTCTGCCAGTTCGGGGCCGACCTGATGGTGCTGAATGAAAACGTCCCCGAAAATTTCCACCGCTGGAACTGGGACGGACACCGTCCGTTTTACTTCTCCACGCTGACCGGATTTTTTGCGGAACATTATCAGGCGAAAGGTAGGATCTCAGGTGAAATCCCGTCGCTGTGGCCGAATGTGGAAAGTTCGTGGCCTGATCTGTGGCCCGCCGACCGCGAGGCGGAAGCGGCACTGTCCGCGGCGGAATATTTCCAGGTGCTGGCGCCTCAATTCCGGAAACCGGAAATCCTCCGGCAGTGCTGGGACTGGATGCTGGATGCGATGGATCACAACCAGAACGGGACTGGCGGAGAACCCGCGGACCGCGAAAAGAAAGCACTGAAAGAAACCGCCCGGATGACCGCGGAACGTCTGGCGCGGGATGCCGCCATACGTATTGCCTCCGCAGCAAGAGCGCCCCGGTCCGGAGCATTCCCGATCGTCCTGTTCAACCGTCTTTCATGGACCCGCCGCGAACTGGTGCGGGCCCGAACCAGTCTCTATGGCGAAAGCGTTATGACCATGTCCGGATTCCGGACGTCCGGCCAATTCCGGCTGATTGATTCAACGGGGAAGGAACATCCGTTCCGGCAGGTGCGGCATCTGCGGGGTTCGGCCGATTCCATCGAGATCGAGTTCACCGCCGAAGTTCCGGCCTTCGGCGCCGCATGTTATTATCTGGAACCCGGCGAACCGGTGGTTTTCCAGCCGCCGTTCGAGGTGGACGATCCGCGGCAAGCAAAGAATCAGCCCGGCGGCTATGCCGTGCCGGTCCGCTTCAAAAACGCTTTCTGGCAGCTTGAGATCGACGGCGTGACCGGCGAACTCTCCATTGCCGATGCGGACGGAAAAAAATATATCGACCGTGCCGGGATCATCGGACTGGAAGAGAAACGCGGCGATTACATCTGCCGGATGGATCTCACCGGACGGCGTTTTCCCGCCGTGATCAACACGATCTCCCCGGTCCGGATCTCTCCGGTTGCGGCGGAAATCGAACTGACCGGAACCGTTTACGGACTGGCGTTCACGCAGCTGATCCGGCTGGAAGGCGATTCGCCCCGGCTGGAGATCATCAATAAGATCCAATGGAAAAACGGCAATTTCGTGCGTCTGGAACAGGCTTTCCCGCTGGCGGAAGAGGCACAAACAGAGATTTGTTACGGCGTCCCGTTCGGGATGGTCCGCTACCCGGAAACGATCTATAAAAACGGCTTGGATTTCCAAACCATCGTGACCCCCGAACGAGGCAGCAATCCGGACGATCAGATCGGGCGTATCCGTCTGGTTTCGCTGTTCGCTGCAGCCAATGGTCTGACGATCGCATGCGATCACCGGATGTGGGAATTCGACGACCATGAGATCCGGAACTGCATGGTGCGGGGCATCGGCTGGTGCAGCGGCGCGCACGAGGTTTTGCCGGATGGCTCCAGGAAGCCGATCCGGCGTCCGCCCGATGGAGAATATGTCTGCCGGTATGTCATCACACCCGGAACCGATCCGAAAGCCGGCTGGGAGGCTGCGGCTCCGCTGTTCCCGGTCGGAGTCGGCTGTTCGGATCCAGATTCACGCGGACTGGAACTGCCCGTCCTGCCGGATACCACGGGAACCAGTATCATAGGAGGGAATGTGAAACCTTCCGAGGACGGTTCGGGGATCGTAGTCCGCCTGTTCGAATCGGAAGGGAAATCCGCCGAATTATCCCTGCCGGGCAGCGATTGGCAGGAGACCGACATGCTGGAACGAAATCCCGTCCCGGTTTCCGGTCCGCTTCATTTCAAACCGTTTGAAATCAAGACATTGTTTATCGCACTGTCATCATTGCGTAAAGCTGAGTTTGTGCGTTGGTCGGACGAGTCGGACCGGTCCGACTTGTCTGACGGATTCGCGGAAACCGAAGTTTTGGAATAAAAGTTTTTCCGCCGATGGGAAAATCCGTTTACTGCAGAACGGCGGTGGAAAATTCGGCGGCGGCACAGGAACTGTCGCCGGAACGCAGATCGACTACCGTTTTGCCGTCCGGCAAATCGAAACGGACCGGGATCACCTGTTCGCCGGGCTTGATCTGCTTTTTGTATTCCATCCGCACCCGGTTGAAAGAATAACTGCCCGGCAGCGAATCTTCGGCAATGGAAAAATACATCGCACTGGTCAAATGTCCATTCGGATCGAGCGTCGAACGCGTCACCGTGAACGGTCCGCCGGGGATACCGCCTTCCGCCGGGACCGGGATCTTCCGGGGCAGACATTCCATCGGTTCCGCCTCGTCGTAAGCCACACCGAAATTCGCCGGATCCAGCTTGAGCGCTTTGTTGGAACGCAGATCGAAAAACGCGCCGGTGGCGTTGGAGATCATGCACAATCCGCCGGCTTCGTCCCGGATGGTGAGCCGGCGCAGGCCGTAGATGGATTTGCAGCCGTAGATCTTGACCGCGGTCGTGACCTTTTCGCGGAACTCCGGACGGCGGAAAATATCGATCTGGATCGAAAAGAGAAAAATGGCGATCTGATTGGAACGCAGATAATTCCAGAAATTCTTCTCCTGATACTCCTGGAACTGGCTGCAGTCCATCATCATGCCGACCGCTTCATGCAGTTTCAGTTTCTGATCGGGTCCCGTGCGGGTGAACGGGATCTCGGTTTTCATCTCATACATGGAAACGGTCTCCTCAAATCCCGGCCGCGAGGAGGGCATTCTGGGTCACGATGGACTGCAGACGGCGATAGAACGAATAATCGATTTTCCGTGTGGGTGCGAAACTGGAAATATCCGTGGTGCTGGCCGTCAGGATGGCACCGGGCGCCATGATGTTCAGCGCCCAGCACAAGCCCGTATCGCGGTCTTCGTTGCCCGTGATGCGCCGGAAGATCCTGCACATCACATCGATGACCTGGCGTCCGATGACTTTTTCCACATGTTCGAGACCCTGCACGCCGATCGCGGCCCGGAGCAGAAACATGTTGACCCACGGTTCCTGTCCTTCGGCAAAAAGCATTTCATAAATAATGTTGATCGTGTCCGTAACGATCTGGCGCCGTCCGTCGCGGGTGGCAAAAAGCTGATCGTTCTCCTCGCAGTATTGTTCCAGCCGGTTCTGGTTCCAGCGGCGGAGGACATATTGCCAGACCGCCTCAATGAGGCCGTCTTTGCCGCCGAAATGATAACTGATGGCATTGGGTTTGGTCCCGGCCTTTCCGGTGATATCCCGAACGGTCACAGCCTCGGTACCGCGGCTGGCAAAGAGTTCTCCCGCGGCTTCCAGCAGATGTTTCTTGGTATCTCCCGATACCCGGTAATTTCTGGTTGACATTCTGATTCCCCTTCCGCGGACCTCATTCATATTTCTTGAACAGGACGACCGCGTTGTGGCCGCCGAAACCGAGATTGTCATTGGCGGCGATCCGGACGCTGCAGGAACGCGCTTCATTCGGAGTATAGTCCAGATCGCATTCCGGATCGGGCGTCTGGTAATTGATGGTGGGCGGGATGATCCCGGTGCGGACGGTCTGCACGCAGAAGATGCTTTCCAGCGCGCCGGCGGCGCCGAGCGCATGGCCCATCGCGCCTTTGGTGCTGCTGATCGGGATCCGCCGGACCGCATCGCCCAGCGCCCGCTTCAGCGCGATCGTTTCGTATTTGTCATTCAGGATCGTGCTGGTGCCGTGCGCATTGATATAATTGATGTCGGCAGGTGCAATACCCGCCCGCTTCATGGCGATCCGGTAGGCATCGGCCACCGCTTTTCCTTCGGGGTCGGGACTGGTGATATGATAACCGTCGCAGGTGGCGCCGTAACCGACGATCTCGCAGAAAATCTGCGCCCCGCGCTGTTTCGCGTGTTCCAGTTCCTCCAGGATCAGGACTCCTGCCCCTTCCGAGGCCACGAAACCGTCCCGGTCGCGGTCGAAGGGACGGCTGGCATGCTGCGGATCGTCGTTGCGCGTGCTCAGCGCCCGCAGCGCATTGAACCCGCCGATGCTGAGTTCCTGCACGGAAGCTTCCGCGCCGCCCGCCAGCATCACGTCCGCATCGTCGCGTTTGATGATATGATACGCTTCGCCGACCGAATGACATCCCGTGGTGCACGCCGAAACCACGCCGAAAACGGGTCCGGAAAAACCGTAACGGATCGCGAGATATCCCGAGGCCATATTGCCGATCATGCGCGAAATCAGAAACGGCGACAGCCGCGCAGGACCGCTTTCCCCGATGACCCTGCAGGCTTCCGTGGCGGCGCTCAGTCCGCCGGTCCCCGAGGAGACCGTGCTGCCGATCCGGCTCGAATCGATCCTGCCGCCGGACAGCTGCTCTTTCAGTCCCGAACTGGTCATGGCTTCATCCGCTGCGGCAATAGCGAGCTGCACGAAACGGTCCATGTGCCGCGCTTCCTTCGCCGGCATGTAGCAGGTGGGATCGAATCCGGGGACTTCGCCGCCGATCCGGGTCTTGTTCCGGGAAGCATCGAACAGCGTGATCGGGCCGATCCCGCATTTCCCCGCGGTCAGATTAGACCAGATCGTTTCCACGTTTTTACCCAGGCAGCACACCCCGCCGATGCCTGTGATCACAACCCTTCGCTCCTGCATGGCCGTATATCTCCTTTTTCTTCCTGATTCTGCCGCGGAAACGAGCTCGATCTCTCCATCTAAGCCGCTCCGAAACGACATGTTTCACGCATTTCAACCAAACAAAAAATATTTGTTTTGTTTCATTTTTTCGGGTAATATACGAACAAGTCTGCGAATTTTCAAGTCAAGTTTTATCTTTTTTTTCAGAATTTTACGGTCTGGCGGAGTTTAACGAATCCGCACCGGCAGGTTCCGGCGGCAGCAGCGCCAGAAACCGCTTCAGGACGCCCGACTGTCTCGCCGGATTCCACACCGCCAGAATATCCACCTTCGGCAGGACGATATCGAGCTCGCGGACGGTCAATCCGGGCAGCTGTCCCTGACAGATGGATTCCGGCAGCAGCGCCGCGCCGAAACCGGCTTTGACCATCGCCAGCATCGAACTCTTGTTGCGGGCATCCTGCCGGAATTCCGGCGGCGGAGTATATTCTGTCGACAAGGCCGCTGTGAGACGGTCGTAGATCGCGGGATTGACATCCCGGGCAAACAGGATGACGCTCCGGTCGGACAGCTGCCGGGCGGTGATTTTCCCTGCCTTCGCCAGCGGGTGAGTCTCCTGCATGACCAGACGGTAGTTTTCGCGGATGACCAGCTGGGTCCGGAGTCCGGTCAAGTCGAAACCGTAGGGCCGCATGAAGCCGATGTCCAGTTCCTCTTCCCGCAGACCCCGGAGCTGTTCGGCGGTTTCCAGTTCGCGCAGTGCAAGCTGAAGTTTGCGCTGACGCGTCCGGCACCGCGCCAGCAGCTGCGGCAGAAAAGTATGCAGCGCCAGCTCGTTGTAACCGATCGCCAGCCGGCTTTTCTGGCTGGAAACC
>JAZUCR010000586.1:0-7108 GCA_045639225.1 Victivallales bacterium | reverse complement strand
CGCCAGAACCGATTTTACCGCAGTGGGATGCGATAATGTAACATCGGATCGGAGCGCTGTCTATCGCCGGGGCTTTTTTTTATGACAGAAAATTTTGAAGGAATGAAAGGAAAATCATGTATGAGTTGGAACTATTTGCCGGAGCTGGCGGAGGCATTCTCGCACAGCAGCTTCTCGGACATCGAACGGTCGGCGCGGTCGAGATCGAACCTTACTGCCGAAATCTTCTGCTTCAGAGACAAAGAGATCTCTGCCTCCCTCTTTTCCCTGTCTGGGACGATGTCACGACCTTCCGGATGGACAATCCTGAATGCGCCGGATACATCGGCTGGCTGCGTTCGATCCGGGACAATCTCTGCGTCTCCGGAGGCTTTCCTTGCCAGGATATATCTTCGAGCGGAAAGGGTCGCGGAATCTCCGGGACAAAGTCCGGACTGTGGAGCGAGATGGCGCGCATTGTCGGCGAAATTCAGCCGGCGTTCGTCTTCATCGAAAACAGTCCGCTGCTCGTTGCCCGCGGATTCGAACACGTCCTGGCTTCGTTGGCCGAGATGGGGTATGATGCGCGCTGGTGCGTGCTGGGCGCTGGACACCTCGGATACCCCATTAAACGAGACCGCCTGTGGCTATTGGGGAAGCATCAGTCGCACGATGGCTGGCTGGATGACGCCGGGGACGCACAAGGATGGGCTGAAGCGCGCTACGTATGGCGCTCAGCGGCAATCGCTGGTCTGTCAGATGCTTCGGACGCACGACTTGTGGCCGACGGTCTTGCTGTGCGAACGGCTGATGGGCTGGCCGGATCGGTGGAGCCGGTCCGAGCCCTTGGCAACGGTCAGGTTCCGGCAGTGGCTGCTCTCGCATGGAGGATGCTCACAGGCAGTCTGATCCGGGAAAACGAAGCGGCGATGGAAGAAGCCGCGTAATCAGGAGGTATATCATGCAAAACGCAATTCGGGCGCCTTTTCCGTGGTTCGGCGGCAAGGGCGCAGTCAGGATCAAGTCCGCGATCATCGCGGCCCTGCCGCCGCACCAGCGCTATCTGGAGCCGTTCGGCGGCGGTGCTTCGATCCTCATTGCAAAAAAACCGGCTGAGGTCGAAGTCTACAACGACGTCAACCGCGGACTGGTCAACTTTTTCCGGGTCGTCAGCGACGTCGATTACTTCGGCAAATTCATGGCGAGGGCGGCCCTGCTGCCGGTCAGCCGCGAACTTTACGAGGAATACGCGAGGACCTGGCCGGGCATCCATGATCCGGTCGAACAGGCGGTCCGCTGGTATTATCTGGCGCGGCAGAGTTTCGGCGGCATGTTCGGCAAGTCCTGGGGAACTTCGGTCAACCAGTCCAGCACAGGGATGTCGTCGCACGTCGCGCAATGGATCAGCAGTTTCGACAATCTTCCGCTGGTGCATCACCGTATGCAGCGCGTCCAGCTGGAGTGCTGCGACTGGCGCGATGTGCTGGAGCGTTTCAGCGGTCCGGGCTGGCTGGCATACTGCGATCCGCCGTATGTGCTCGGATCGCGCAAGGCCGGCGGTTACGAACATGAGCTGCGCGATCAGGACCACGAGGCGCTGATCGAAACGCTGATGCAGTATGACGGCGCGGTCGTGCTGTCCGGCTACAACAGCCCGCTGTATGCGCCGCTCGCTTCGGCCGGCTGGGACAAGATTGAGATCGAAGTGGTCTGCTCCGCGGCGGGCCGGACGCGGGCCAGCGGTCTGCAAGGCAAAGGCAATGTGAAGGCGAAGCAGCGCCGGGTCGAATGTATCTGGCGCAATCCGGAAGCGCTGCGCCGGATCGCGGCGGCGAAATCATAACAACAGGAGGATAAAAAACGGGCCCGGTCGATATGCCGGGCTTTTTTGTTGTATCACGCGGACGCGCTCGCATGAGGCGACAATCTTCGGCACAGTCCTGATCCTGCGCGGATTTGCGGATCGGCACATTGTTTTGCCGGTGTTTTGTGTAAACATCCAGCCGACCTGTTTCGAGGTGAGTCAAGGTATGTTAAGCTGTGTAAACCTTTTTGTTCGTTATAATTCCCGGACCGGAGAAAGATCCCGCACATATTTGCAGATGAAACTGAAATCCGCAATATTGGAATCATTGGCAGGATAAAGCTGATGGGCAAGGATATCACAAGTTTCCGGTGTGAAATCAGCAAAGTCATAGATCTTATTTTGTCCCGCCCGGGGATCATCACCGATAAGGGGGATCCCGGGAAACTCCTTTATCATGGTCTTTTTCAGTTCCCGATGGAGACGGATCAGCTGATCATGAAGATAACTCCGAAAAGCGATCCAGCGGTAAGGATTCCGGTCTGCCGGAGATTCGGGCGGACCGAACTTTCCGCTGCCGTACTTTGTCTTTATTTCTTCATGCATCTGCTGAAGGAATGGATACTCATCTTTGTATTTCAAAATTTCGAAGAATCTCCGTTCCGAAACTTCGGCCACTTCGTCACCGAACATTACAGACCCGATGTGAGGACGATACGGGACAAAGGTACGCACAAAATCACGGAGCCATGCTTTTTCAGCCAGGGGATCGATCAGCAGCGGTCTTCCGTCAACAGCCTTCGGTACGGGTAATCTTCCATATCCGTATTCCTGGGTAAAGACCGCGTATTTTGTCCCTTTCGGGGCTATGCCAAGATAGTTGTCCCATTTTTCCCTGAACATTCCCGTGCTTCCGATCAGCATCAGTTTTTCATCGTGGGCGATCTTCAACATATCGGGAGCATTCCAGGGAATGGCAAAGTCAAGGGCAATGGAAAGAAATGGAACCCGAAAACCGTGCTGCCATATTGGAGATCCTTTTACAACCAGTCCCGGACCTTTGGGGCCGCACAGTTCCCGGTACAGAGGATGTTTTGTTTCCGCTACAGCCCGGAAAACCACTGAATCGGAAGGCGAAGCTGCCCACTCAATGCTGTAGCCGTCTCCGGCGGAAAGACGGAATGTTTTTGCGTTTTTCTGTTTCCGAAACATAAGGGAAACAGTTTTTCCGGTTTTCCGAAGCAGGGTATTGGTGGCTCTTCCTGCAAGGATCCCGTCCGCTTTCCGCTGTTCAAGCCGGACACGAATCGGGGGATCTGCGACTTTTTCTGCACGGACCTCTACAGAATCTTTAAAAAATCCAGTCACGGTAAACGAATGCTTGTTTCCGCTCCGGAATGTAAGAAAATGTTCGGGGTTACTGAATCCTGGAGCACGGTTTCCTGTCAGGGAAAAGGACTCTCCTGTCCGGGGGTTGGAACGGAACAGAGCGATCCGCCAAAGTTCAGCATCCCCGGACTCGTAACCTGCCAGTTCCGCAAGGGGCACGGAAATTTCCACACACCAGAAATCTTTCCTTTTTGAGGTGCGTACCACGCTGGAAAAATCTTTTTTCTTATCTTTTCCGACCGCATCGTAAACAATGCCATTGGAGTTGATGATGATTTGTCTTTGAATAAGAGAGTCCTTCGGATTGTTCTGCGGGTCAAAACGGATCTCTACATTATCATCCCTCCAAATGGCGTTGTCCCGTTCTTCCGGAGTCTTGTACTGTGCCTTGATGTCGGCGACGGAATCATCTTGGCAGTAAAAGGCTGCATAAAAATTCTTCTGATCCCGTCCGAACCACACCTTAGTCTCCGTTTTTGATTTTCCGGAAATGCTTTTCAATGAGGACGTATATCCGCCCCTCCATTCGGATGTTCCGATCTTTCCGTCAATGACAGGGGGTGTATCAAAACGGGGCAGAACCTGTTCCCTCGCCGTCAAAGCAATGGTGAGGATGCATATTGAAAAGAAAGCCGTTCTTTTCATTTTAACTCAATCCCATCCATAAATTCGCCGATCCAGTTCCAAATATTGGCTGCCTTAGCAGCCTTCTTGATATTGACTGTGGAAACATTTCCGCCAAGACGCAGAACATTGGAGGTATCTCCATGGGTGCTGGTCTTTAAAACACCTCCGCGGTAAGGAAAACCATCAAAACAAATGGCATTTTCCGGCCGGTCCCGGGTAACAAGAACACGGGAGTATTCTTCGCCGCCATACCTTTTCGATTGAACAGAAACGATCTCATTGATGCTGAAAATATAATAAGAGCCGTTTCCGGGACTTTTCTTATGGATAACAATATCTTCCGGACACACAAACCGGGTCATTTTTTCTTTGCCGATCCAGCTTTCAAATTTTCCTGCAGGCTTCGGACCGTAATAGCCGCCGCCAATAAGCTTATTTCCCCAAACAGACAGGTTGGGTCCAAAATCCACCACGCCTCCTGTTTTCGGGTCACGCACACGGCAGGGGACAAATCCTTTATTGTCGCCGGCATATGCATGAACAGCCTTGCCAATATTCTTCAGGACATCGGTGCAAAGCACTTTTTTTGCCTTTGCAGATGCGTTTCCTGCCGCTGAAACAGTCAGCCCAAGCAGCATTGCGAAACATACGGTGATAATCACCAGCTCCATCAGAGTGAATCTGTTTTTTTGTTGTTTCATTTTGCTTTCCTTCTGTTTAAATTGTTAAAATTGTATGACATCGTTGAAACGCCTGTTGTTTTCAGCATTGATTTTGTCCGGTGAAACTTTTCCGGATGACCAGTTCGGAAGGTATCCGAACATGATATAAGCAGTCTGACGGATCTTCAATCAGCCGCAGCAGCAGTTTTATCGACTCACTGATGATTTTTTCTTCCGAAACCCCGATGGAAGTGATCATCGGTTCATCGGCAAACCGGAATCCCTGCGCTTCCCGGTTGCCGCAGCTGATCAGCTGGAAATCCTTTCCCGGTTGATAATTCTCCAGCATCAATGCATCGATCAGATTATAGGCCAGTCCGTCCGTTGCGGTAAGAATCAGACGGCCAACCAGTTTCCCGCAATATACCCGGACATATTTATAGCATTCCTGCGAACGCCTGTACTGATTGATCGCGGCCGTTTCCACCGGGGAATTATCACCTCGGCGTTTCCACAATGCTTCTTTCCATTGTCTGCACAGAGCTTCCCCGTTCGAAGTGCATTCCGTGAAAATCACCGGATCCTTCAGCAGCGGCGGCGAAACCCGATCCAGGGCATCATTCATTCCGGTCGTCATATCACCGAAAACCTGACAGCAGGGCTGTTCCAGCTGATAATTGTGGCGAAAAACGACAAACGGAACCCCGCTTTCACATAAAAGCGGAAAAGAGTAAGAGTCCAAATAAGTTTTGGCTACCAGCAGACCGTCGAAACTTTTCAGCAGTTCCAATGCCGGAACCCGGTTCCGCAGTTCGAAATACGGGACCACCTGAACCTGATATTTCCGCGAGCAAAGCAGTTTGTAGATATGGTCGATTTCCGCAACAAAGACATTATACAGACTTTGCGGCACCGGCATGGAGGGAGTATCCAGCAGGGCGATCCGCAGTCCGCTGTGTTCTTTATTCCGACGGATAAAGGTCCCGCTCCCCCGGATCCGGTAAAGCAATCCTTCCCGGACCAGAAGATTGATAACCTCGTGAGCTGTCGGTACGGAGATTTTGAAACGGGACGCGATTTCCCTGGCCGAGGCCACCCGTTCGCCGTCTTTCAACAGACTGCTGGAAAATTCCTGCCTCAGGATTCCGGCAATATGATTGATTTTTCCGGTTTTTTTCGTTCCGATTTTTCCCATAAAGCCGCTGTATGCTCCTCTTTGCGCAGATTTTTACTGTCTGGTCAATAGTATAATCGAAAATTGATTTTCTGTCAAGATATTTTCGCTCATAATCGTATCTGCCGGCAGTTCTGTGCTCAAAAAAAGGAAAAATCTTTAAAGAATATTTTTTAAAGTGTATGATAAGTTGTCAAATCTTTTGTTTTTGACGTGGATGGTGAAAAGTTCCTGCGTCAGCCGCTGGACAATGAGCTCGCGTCCGGCCGTCTGGACCGCGAGGGGCCCGGTTCCGAACCCAGCCCGTTCATGCTGTGAGTTTTTTATCGGCTTTTTCCCAGCCGGGCCAGCAGTTCTTCCACCGAGATTTCCTGCGCCAGATATTTGCGCCGGATCTCCATCGGCGAAAATCCGGTCCGTTTCCGGATCAGCCTCGCAAAATAATTGCTGTCCTCGAATCCTGCCAGTTTCGCGGTTTCCGCGATCGGATTGGTGATCGTCAGCAGCAGGATCGCTTTCCGCAGCCTCAGATTGATCAGAAATTCTCCCGGCGGGACGCCCGTGATCCGGGTAAAGTGATGACGGAAACAGCTCTGCGACATGTGGACCGCCTCCGCCAGCTGTTTCAAGGTATACTGCTTCGTGCAGTCCTTCTCCATCAGCTGGATCGCGCTGCTGATCTGAAACGCATTCTGTCCCGGCAGGGAATCCTGCGGCAGACATGAACGCAGCAGCAGGACCAGCATGCGCATGAATTCGAAATAGGCGTTTTCCCGCCAGCCGGGCAGCCAGAGCGCGGTTTCGTTCCGGATCGTTTCCAGAATCGAGATCAGCTTCGTCTGGGTCTGTTCGTCCACCGAATTGATCCGCGAACACCGTTCCTCCCCGGAAAAACGGAATTCGAACAGATTTTTATAACCGGGCAGGGCGCGGAGATTCATATGCGGATGACCGATATCCAGCAGCTGGGGATCGAACAGGACATTGTAATGATGGAAATTCCGGATATCGGCATAACGGTGAACGGTCCGGTCCGGAAACAGGAGCACATTTCCCGCATGGAGCGTTTCCTGCATGCTGCGGTTTTCGTTTCGGGCAGACCCGCTGCAGACAATCACCAGTTCGCAGAAATCCGTATGACAATGCCACTTGTCCGTATTGGAACGGTATTTCGGCATTTCCACATTCAGCGGCAGTTCCGGACTGGGGAAAAGCCTGCTCCCGCTCAAATTCCTCTCGATCCTGATTTTCACTTTTTACCTCTCCATAAATGCTGAAATCAGACAGATTATGCTGGAAATATGACATTTTGTTATTGGTAATTCCGGTTTTTCACTATATATTACTTTACCTGAAATGACGAATTATTCAAACCGGATATGATTTTTATGCTGAAAAAAACTGAAAAAAAGTCAAAAGCCGTGTTCGAGGCCGTTTCGCTTCGGACCGACGACCTGAACGGAACGGTTTCCC
>JAZUCR010000585.1:0-4255 GCA_045639225.1 Victivallales bacterium | reverse complement strand
GGTGAACGGATCGGTCTGCCAGGGACGCGATGGCGAATCCGGGATGTGGGCGAAAGTCATCACAACAATCCTGATGCGTCCTGTTCCGGATCAATCTATAACAACGGGACCATTGATGAAAAGGGCAAGCTGATTGGTCTGCCGGACAAGTTTGTTTCCAGTTATTCATACAACGGTTACATGGAACTCCAGATGGGGTGCCCAAAGGATGACGGCAGCATCGAATGGCCGTGTCCCGGTGGAGGATAAGGAGAAAGAGATGTTTGAATTTACCGATATGAGATTTACGCATATGCCCTTTGCCACGCCGGGGAGAAACGGCGAACCGGAGCAGTTCTGCTGCATCCAGAACGGGGGACTGTGGAAGATTTATCACTTCACCGGACAGCGGTGGAAGCGGGTGAAGACCGGTCTTCCGGCCGATGCCACCGAGTGCGGCCCCTGTGCGGAATATGCGGACGGAGTCTGGCAGCTCTCCTTCATCGCCGGGGGCTGGAAAGGCGACCGCCGTTTCCGGCTCTACCGGATGCTCGGTCTGAATTCGGAACCGATGGTGCAAACCTTTGCTGATGTCGGATTTGTCCGGAAGGATCAGGTGTGCTACGGATACCGGCGCGGCCCGGTCATCATCCGGGAGCCGGGGCGGACACTTACGCTGAACTTCCACGACGTCGATTATCTCTACCGGGTGTCTTTCGATCCTCAGCAACCGAACCGGCTGCTGATTTCGGGTCAGTATCCAAACGGGGAAATCTTTTCCTGGACTTATAAGCCGGGAATGAGGTTGCTGAAGAGTGTGCTTGCGGACGGCGTCGCCGCCTATAAGTGCGCCATGTATAACGGCGATTGCTGGTACGCCGAGCGCATCGAGGGCTTCGAGGACCGGCGAATCCGCAAGGCGCAGATCCTGGAATATTCCGATATTCCCGCCGAGAAGCACATTTCCGAGACGGAGGAGTTTATCCCGAACCACGAAAACCCGGAGTTTGAATGATGGAAAGCGGTTGGAGACCAGTAATTTATAACGGAGAGTCCTATGAGGGATTGTATGATGCACACCCCGATGGAAGCATCAGAAGTAATAATTACCGGGGAACTCGCCAGAGCAGACTTCTGCGTCCGAACTACGCCTCTCGCGGGTATGGCAAGGTCTGGCTTTCCCGCAACGGCAGGAAAATCCGTGCAATTGTGAGCAGAATTATTGCCGAAACATTTATTCCCAATCCCGAAAACAAACCATATGTGGATCACATCGACACAAACAGGCAAAACAACGCGGTTAATAATCTTCGCTGGGTAACTCCGCGAGAAAATGGAAACAACCCGATTACTCTTGAGCACTTCAGAATTTCCAACGGGGGAGAAAATGCAAGATATCTTGGAAAAACGGGAATCCAGCATAACCGGTCAAAACCCGTATTCTCCGAAAACAATAAGAAATTTTATGGGAGCACACATGAAGCGGAAAGAGAAACGGGCATCTCTCGTGTCATGATTTCACTGTATTGCAGAAACAGGGTTAAAGCTCCTGCAGGACATGGTTGGCGCTGGGCAACTGATTTGGAAATTTCAAAAATGAGGGTTGGAGAATAAAAATGTGTGCTTGCAACTGCCACGGGAAATCAGGGGTGTCCATAATACGGACATCCCCCTACGACCAGTGCACCACGTGCGCTAAGAAGCACATTGTCAAGGCATGGTCGCTCTGGAATGAATTCACTTACACCGAGGACAATCGGGACACGATCACCGGTCAACTCCGACTGGCGGTGGATCATCTAATGTATGACCACAGGGAAATCGCACTTCAGGCCCGCGATCTGGCAATCCTCATCGAGGAGAGCCGGGACGTTGAAATCGGAGACGGCTGGGAGCAACTGCTCGCCGCGATCCGCGAGGCTTTCAACGCTGAACATCCGGACGCAGTAGAGCGGCTTCAGGAACTGTGTTCTTCCTGAAATGCCGGTTCCCCGCAATCATACTCCAGCAGATCTTCGATGCGGCAGGATAATACCTGTGCGAGGGAGCGCAGGGTAGCGCCCGCCGCCTTATTGATGTCTTTGGAACGTCGTTCATACTGCTGAATAGTGCGGAGATTTACGCCGGACCTCTTGCTCAGTTCCAGCTGAGTCAGATCGCAGTTTTTTCTGCGGGTCTGCAGGCGTGCGGGAAGTGCTTTGCCGCGAATGACGCGGTTCAAGCCATCGACGGCCCGGTCTTCGGAAGCCTCGTGCAAAGTCGGGTAAAGCCGGAGAACTTCCCGCATGGAAAGCACTTCCCGGATGCTCTGGAACGTTCTTCCGGTATTCCACTGGAAATAGGCTATGATCCAGCCAGTCCAGTATTCGGGAGAACAGGCGTAGTCCGTTTGGGCTTTAGCATCGGTAACCTGTATGCCGGATTTCCGTAGGACTTCCATCGCAAGTTCCGTGCCGGACATGCCGGAGACGTATTTCGGAGTTCCGTGCTCGAACTGTGCAGCCGCGCCGGTCGAGATCATCATGGCGAGAAAATCGTCCAGTTCCACCTGACAAACGTTTCGGGCGAAGTCGAAGGCTTCTCCCAGATTGCGCATGGCATCATCGAGATATTGTTCATCGTAAGCGCGGGTCATCGGGCAGAATCCTTTCCCTGATAATATCGCGGATGAACAGACCGTTCAAATCATCCCGGTCGAGTTCTTCGCGGAAGGCAGCTCTCGCGGCGTCATCACGCTGCTTGCGCTTCGGGAAATACACCGCATTGGAAACTTCCTCGCTGGAAATGAATCGGATTGAGGCAAACGCCTTTTCGCTTTTCAGCACGAACTGTTCGCCAAGTTCTCCAAGTTTCATGGCATAACTCAGCTGGTGAAGGGAAATCTCGTTGCTGACAAACGCTCTGGCAAAGGAGAAATAGGAATCGTCCGCCCGATAGCCGATGATCGCATCGAAAGTGTCGATCTCCGGGAGAAAATGGGTGGTCAGCCAGTCCATTCCTTTTTTCATTCCCGGTGTGGAAACGCGGGTGCGGCGGTATTTCATCAGCAGCGCCAGCCAGTGCAGAATGGTGTAGTTCTCCGAGGAGAGATTCAGAATTCTCAGCTCAGCCGGATTGATTTCATAGCGGTTGACAAAACCGTCCGTATTTTCTCCGCAGGCCCATTCCCTGGCAAGGTCGAGGTTCTCGGTGCAGTAAAACCCTCTGCCGTAATCATTATACGGCTTGCCCTTGCCGTATTCTGGCTTGCGCACGATTTCCGGCGATCCGTGATAAAGAATCAGGTTGCTCATGGCTGTTTATACTCCCATAGAGTTACATTTTTATAAAATATACTTCCAAAGAAGCAGTTTTGCAAGAAGAAAACGAAAAAAACTTCAAAAACAAGGAGTTTTGAATGCAGAATACCATTTTTTACGTCGCGGCGAATGAAACGCTGGGCGTAGTGCGGGATTACGCCAACGCCAAGAACGCGACCGCACCGACGCTCGTGCGGGGCGTGGAAGCCTGTCTCAAGATGCGGATTTTCGCCAAAAGCGACGGTCCGGAACCTTATCCAATCAGCGCGTTCGGCAACGTGGTCAGCTGGTCGTGGGCGATGGACAACGACTTCAATGAAGCCACGAGTTACAAGCTGGTCGGGGACAATGCCGACATCACGGTGAACACGGTCACGGAGGAGATCGACGACGAGGAACTTACCTTTACGGAAATATCCATTCCGATGACAAACATGAACACCGAGGAACTGGCGGTCTGGCTGGGGACGCAGAAAAGCATGTCCGGGCTGGCAGGTGAGCTGGTGGGCTACGATGCCGAGGGACGGCAGATCTTCATCCTGCAGGTCGAAAACTTCACGGTGCGGAACCGGATCACCAGTCTGGGAACGCCGACCGAGGCAGTGGCGGATTACCTGACCGCCGCGCAGGTCCGGGCGTTGTTTGCAGCCGGGATGGAATGCGAATTCAGCGAAGACGGCGAGTATCTTGACAATAAGTTCCCCGTAGGGACTACCGGTATCAAATGCCTCCTGTGTGGAAACAAATTCGACCCCGTATTCTTTGAATATACTGAGAATACTTACGAAATCCGCAAGGCTTCGGCTGATACGGTCAAGACGGTATACAATAACCTTTGTGATTTTTCCTTGCTCGATTTTTCGCATCATCTTCTGGAATCCGTCGCGGTTTACGTTTCCGCCAGAAAAGCCGTTATCCGTAAAGGTGAAAACCTTTTCATTTCGTTCGTCGGGCATAATTCGTGCCCGGCAGTATTC
>JAZUCR010000584.1:0-4158 GCA_045639225.1 Victivallales bacterium | reverse complement strand
CGGTCCGCCGCAGGGAAACGCCGCCGCGGCAAACGGATCGATCCCCGCCGGGAGTTTCACCAGATTGGCGACGGGACTGTAAAGATATTCCGCAAATCCCCCATGGAAATGCGGCGGTTCCTCCACGTTCTTTACATACGTGACGCCGAAATTCAGGCAGCTGGCTGTTTCTCCGGCTGCGCAGTTGAAACATTTGCCGCAGGGAATGGCGACACAGGCGATCGCACGGTCTCCGGCCCGCAGCGGATTCCCGAGCGCATCGCGGGCGTTTTCCGAGCCCAGTGAATCGATTTCTCCAATGAATTCATGCCCGGGGATCAGCGGCATTTCCGGCATGCCGAGACGTCCCTCGTGGATATGCACATCGGTTCCGCAGATGCCGCTGGAGATCAGCTTCAAGCCGGCATGACCCGGCGACGCCGCGGTCACTTCATATTCCTGAATGGTCAGGTCTTTTCCCGCACCGTGAAATACTGCGCATTTCCGTTTCATGATTTTTTCTTCCTCCCTTTCTGTCGAATTGCTGGATTTTTATCTTTTCCGTGATATAGTATAACCTGTAACAAGCTGACTTTCAATGAATGAATCTGCAATAACATACATTATCCTGCAAAAAAAAGGAGGTCCCGATGCCGCGGAATCTGATCCAGGGGTTTCGTTACACGGATGCCGATGAACGTCCGCACCCGACTGCCGCGTTTTATATGGCAGGCGAACATGAGAATACTGCCGAAAAAAACTGCCTGATGCCCGGCTTCTGGGTATTGGATTATTCCGTCAGCGGAAATTTTGAATTCCGGGTGGATGAGCTCGACTGGCGGCCGCGTCCTCCGGGGATCGCCCATCTGTATCCGCCAGGGAAACGGTATTACGAGCGCTACACCCCGGGCCGTTATTCTTCCTGCTACTATCTTTTCAAAGGCGACAATGCTTTTCTGAGAACGCTGGTGAACAACCCGGCCGGATTTGCCCAGATCGCCGATCCCGAGCGGAAACTCGAACAGACGGTCCGGAACGGTGTGGCTGCCTCAGCCAACGGCAATACCGGGTATTGGAAATTCTGCGAAGCTTTCGACCGGACCATGCAGCTGCTCGAATCTCTTTCCATGCCGGATGGACCCGATTGGCATTACAAGCTCATCGGCCGGGGCTGTCACGTCCCTCTCGCCGTGCGGATCAGGGAATATCTGGAACAGCATTACAGCGAGCCGATCTCCCTGCAATTGCTGGCCGAAAAATTCCACTGCAGTCAATCCACGCTCGAACATCAGTTCAAGCAAACTTGGCAGGAAAGCATTTTCAACAGTCTTCTCCGGATCCGGGTGGAACAGTCAGTCCCGCTGCTGCTGAACCGTGCCACGCTCAAGGAAGTCGCCGAGGCAACGGGTTTCTGCAATGAATTTTATTTTTCACGGGTTTTCCGGAAGATCTATGGGATTTCCCCCCGGAATTATTCGAAAAAAGAACTCCGTTACGGCGCGGCCGTCCGGATTTGACCGGTTTTTCTGTCGATTTGATGTCAGGCGGGTTTGCAAATGCTTTTTTCCGAATGTATATTAACGATATGATGTTCGATCTACTTTATGTTACTTGACCCCGGCGAAACAGACGGAACACTGCATCCCGGATTGTGCCGCCGCAAAATGGAGCTTGCTGAAAATGAATAAATTTCTGTCTTCCGTTCTGATCGTCATGGCCGCCTGGATCACGGTCGGAGCCGAACTGCGTTTCAAAGATGCCGAGATCGTTCTGCCTGAACAGCCTTTCGCAACCGCCAAGATCGCTGCCGAAGAACTGCAGTATCATCTGCGCAAAATGACCGGCGGCAAGTTCCCCATCGTTACCAGACGTTCTTCCGATTATGCCACAGCCATTTATATCGGCGACCAGCCCGCCGCGGCGAAGGTTTCGCTTTCGCTGAGCCAGGTCAAGCCGGACGGTTTCCTGAGAAGCGTCAAAGGCAAAGATATCTACATCATGGGCGATGACGACCGGAAGAAACCGAAAGGTCCCGTTACGGTTTTTTACTTCGAAACCAGACGCCGCGGCACGCTTCACGGAGTCTATGATTTTCTGGAAGAACTCGGCGTCCGCTGGCCGGCTCCGGGCAAGCGTTACGAACATATCCCCGCCAGAGAGGAGATCGTCATTTCCATCGCGGACAAGAACGAGGCTCCGGCTTTCTCCCAGCGCAATATGACCCGGATCCACAACTTCATGAAATACAGTGATGCAAAGGTTTACGCGGACGATGCTGCGGATGCTTCCCGGTGGGCGCTCCGCATGCGGGCCAGCTGGATCCGCGGCCTCGGCGACGGCAGCCACACCGAACAGCTGCTCAAACTGCCCGAGATCTGGTTCAAGGACCATCCCGAAAGATTCCAGCTGATGACGAACGGCAAACGCAATCCCCGGTATATCTGCTGGAGCGATCCCGCCGTCAAAGAGATCTGGCTCAAGGCCGCCGATGCCTATTTTTCCGGAAAAATGCCCGCCGATGCCGGACTGCCTCATGTGACCTCCTGGCGCGGCTGGAACGTCAAGGAAGAGTTCCTCATCAATGCCATGGACCACGGTCCCCAGAATGACGGCAGATGCCGCTGCGAACGCTGCAACGCTTTCCGCAAGCAGCATCCCTGTCTGGATGATACGGAACTTTACTGGCAGGTCATTGCCTATGTGGCAAAGGAGATCGAAAAGAAGCATCCCGGCAAATATATCGGCGCGCTGGTCTATCCGCCCATGACCCGTTTCCCGAAGACGGTCAAGCTGCCCTCCAACCTCCGGATCCGGATCTGCCAGAGCGGCATCAAAACCGTGCTGCTCCCCGCGGTCCTGAAAGAAAACCTCGAACAGATCAAGCTCTGGACCGATGCGATCGGGGCCGACCGGGTCTGCCTCGGCATTTACGTGATGGAAACCTTCGGAGGGCGTCTTCCGGCATTCCCTGAAAATTATCCTCATCTCGCCGGCGAATATTTCCGGACCCTCGAAGGAAAATGCACCGGCACCCGCATCGCCTACACAGCTCCGACTCATACCGAACGCGTCCTCGATATGTATGTCCAGTCCAAACTCCTGTGGAATCCCCGTCAGGATGTGGACGCGATCATCAAGGACCATTGCCGGGTGATGTACGGACCTGCGGCAGATATCATGAAGCAGATCTACGACCGTTTCGAAAAGAACTTCTGCACCTATTACAAAACCGTGACGCCCGATATCCCCAATCCGCGGGAGATCGGGATCGGACGCGACGACAAGGCAAACCGGATCTTCGCCTGGTCCAAAGTTTATACCGAGGACGAGATGAAAACCATCGACAGTCTGTTGACCGAAGCTGAAAAGACCGTCGCCGGGAAACAGCCCTATGCCAAACGTCTTCAGGTGTTCCGCACCTGGATCTACAATATGATGACGGCTGAACGGAAGGAGGTCCTCAATATCCAGGCCAATGCCCTCCAGGTCCGGCTCCGCCGCAACCGCTGGTCCCCCTGGCAGAAATTCCACTGCATGGATATCTATAATAAAGATTTTGCCCAGACCCAGTTCCGGATGAAGCATGACGGCAAAATCCTGACCCTGCAGATCACTGCCGACGAGCCGGAAATGAAAAACGTCCTGTTCAATCCGGATGCCGCTCCGGAAAACTTGTGGAGGGATGATACCATCGAATTGTTTTTCGAACAGCAGGGCAGGGTGCGGCACATCGTTCTGTCAGCATCCGGCAAATATTCTTCCCGCATCGTCCCCGAGGACAAATGGGAACCCGTTCCCGGGCTCAACTATACGGTCAGGAACCACACCAAAACCCGCCGGATGGAGATCACGATGCCGCTCCCGCAGGGGAATTTCCGTTTCAACGTCACTCGCTCCCGGAAACTGACTACCCGCTTCAGGGAGAGCTCTTCCTGGTCGGAATGTGCCAGGCGCGGCTGGACCGATCCCTCAGGATATGCGGCGATCGTGACCAAATAACGGATCCGTTACACCGGTGGAGTGAACCGGGTGCAGAACGAAAGCATCTCAAGATTTGCGGGAAACTTTAAGTCGAGGCAAAAAAATGGTGCACCCGGCGAGACTTGAACTCACGACCTTCTACTCCGGAGGCAGACGCTCTATCCCACTGAGCTACGGGTGCACACTCAAGAAAGTATC
>JAZUCR010000583.1:0-9214 GCA_045639225.1 Victivallales bacterium | reverse complement strand
TCCTTGCCGTCCTCGCCCAGCAGATAGATCTTCTTGTCGAATTGCGGCGCGCCGATGGGGCAGGTGTCGTAACTGCGGTCGATGCGGAAGATGCCGGCGGCAAAACCGCTTTCGCTCATGGCATAGCAGTTGTTGACCTCCAGTTTGCCGGGACTGATGCCGTTGGCTGGTTCGGCACCGACGAACAGCCGTTTCAGGAACGGACCGGTCTTGGAACCGATGGCACGGACATACGACGGGGTGAGGAACGTGCAGGAGATTTGTTTTTCCAGCATGAAGAATCCGAGTTTCAGCGGGTTTTTCACGGTGGCATAGGAGAGAATATACATCTTTGGTCTGGCAAGGTCGAGCACTTTGACGAAGACCATGACCGAGGCGACGAAATTCAGGGGCGCGGCCAGAGCGAAACGTTCATCGGGAACGCACAGTTCGCCGCCCTGATAAGTGAGCGATTCGGCGGCTTCGCGGAGGTTGCCGTATTCATGGAGCACTCCCTTGGGATTGCCGGTCGTCCCGGACGTGTAGATCGCGTAAGCCGCATCGTG
Source organism: Victivallales bacterium (assembly GCA_045639225.1). Lineage (GTDB taxonomy): Bacteria > Verrucomicrobiota > Lentisphaeria > Victivallales > UBA1829 > SIG94. Next base: position 8,669 of record JAZUCR010000583.1, on the reverse strand, counting down.
ATCGTCGGCCACGACAAATCCTCCGGCGGGCGGGGTATTCATGACCGTTTCCCAGTTTTGCGCATTGATCTCGAGCTTGCAGCCGCAATTCTGCCGGATGAAATCGATCCGTTCCGGCGCGTAGGTATCTTCCACCAGGGCGAAGGCGGCGCCGGCCCGCCAGATCCCCATGGCGGCGATCAGCGGCTGGACTCCGCGGGGCAGGTTGATCAGGACGAAATCTTCTTTTCCGATCCCGTTGTTCTGCAGAAAGGCGCGCACCTTGCCGCTGAGTTCGTCGAACTGGCGGTAGGTCAGTCCTTTGGAGGTCGATTCATCGTAAAGGAAAGCGTGATCGGGATTGTCTTTCAAATGTTCCGCCAGTTTTTCTGCGATCCAATTCATTTTTTCTTGTTCTCCAGTGTTATCATGGTTATATCGTCAGCCTGGGCCGCGCCGGCCATGTATTCTTTCAGATTTGCGTCGATTGTCGGAATGAGCGGCGGCACCGCCTGGGTCACGACGGACATCAGCCGGTCGGCACTGTAAAGTTTCCCGTCCGGGTCCATCGCTTCGGTGACTCCGTCGGTATAGAGGAACAGCGTATCTCCGGGCTGAAGTCCGGCCGAACGGGCTGAATATCTGGCATTGGGGAATGCCGCCAGCGCCATGGCGCGGGGTGTTTCCAGCCATTCCGCCGAGCCGTCCGCCCGCTTGATCATGGCGGGATTGTGTCCGGCGGAAACATAGTCCAGTTTTCCGGACTGCGGATCGAAAATCCCCATCCAGACGGTGACGAACATATAGGCATCGTTATTGTGATTCAGCCGCTGGTTGGCCATGGCGGCGGCTTCGGCCGGCGAGAGGCAGTGAAAGAGACTGGACTTGACGATGGCTTTGGCACGCATCATGAAAAATGCCGCGGGGATGCCTTTGCCGGAAACATCGGCAATGACGACCGCCAGCCTGCCGTCGGGCAGTTCGAAGTAATCATAGAAGTCGCCCCCGACTTCCCGTGCCGGAGTCATGACCGCGTTCACCCGGTAAGCATCGGTTTCGAAAATGCCGTCCTGCAGCTGGGAATGCTGGATGCGGCGGGCCAGCGCCAGGTCTTCTTCCTGTCTTCTGGCCTCGGCTTCGCGCAGGGCATCGATTTTGTTCTGGGCACGGCGGAATTTCAGGATCAGCAGACGGAAGAGGATGCACATGGCGAACAGCATCAGACCGGCGACGATCACGGTCAGCGTTGCCGGCACATGATATTCCGCCAGCGGCTGGACAGCGTAGATCCTCCATTTGCCGATATCGTCATAACGGATGCATCGGCACCAGGCGCCGCTGATGCGGGCATAAAACGGAATGTTTTGTGTTTTTTCCCAGTCGGATGGCCGGAATCCCAGTTCCGTCAGGGTTCGTCCTTCGGCCTCGGGATAGCCTCGCACCGGCACCTTGATCCGTCCGGCGGCATCCGTGATGAGGAAATACCCCGTTTCGCCGAATCCCGCTTCGGCCAGCAGCGGAAAGAAAAAGGTTTCGAACTGTTCTTCGAACCGCTTCCAGGTGTAGCCCAGCTGGAGAAAAGCCTTGCCGTCCGGCATCGGTACGCCGATGTATTTCGTATAGGTTTCCCGGTCGGACCGGTTGAGACGAAATTTCTTTTCCTTGACAAATTTTCTGGGACCGGTCAGCAATTCGAAATAAAGTTTCAGATGGCCGGGGCGGCGCGGATGGCGGTTGTATTCCTGCACTTTTTTGTTGTTGGTCGCCAGCAGATTGCCTTCCCGGTCGATAATATTCAATTCGTCCACATCGTAATCTTCCGCGAACTGCTGCATTTTTTCGATGGACAGGCGGCGGGTGGTATGGATGTTGTCGGCAATGGCGACTGCATTGCAATGGAGCATATAGCCGATCTGCGCATCGGAGTCGTTTTCCAGCTTGCGGACGGCATCTTTCAGCGCCGATCCGGTTTGCTTCCGGGCATTTTGTATTGCGGTGACCGTGATGGTGCCGAACGCGGCTCCGAAGCAGACAAAGGCCAGCGTCAGCGTGGAGTAGAAGTTGTTCCGCCAGCCCCGCCACGAACCGCAGGCGAATGCGGATAATCCTGCCGCCAGTGCGGTTCCCGAGGTCATGGCAATGCCTCCGGCGTAGATAATTTCCAGCGCCTGAGCCTGATGGTTGAATCTCAGGCCGAAATTCAGCGAAAGATGAAGGATCTCGCCGAATGCCGCCGCCACTGCCGCCGTCACCACGGGCGGACGCTTGCCTTCGAAGACCCATTTGCTCAGCGCGGCGCTGTAACCGGCAACGATCAGGGTGATCAATGCGCTGGTATGCCAGTAGAGCGTTCCTGTTCCCCAGAGCGGCGTAAGCGCCCGTTCCGCGGCGGCGATGACGCCCGCCGTCAATCCGGCAACAGGTCCGAAGAAGAAGCCTGCCGTGATCACCGGGGCTTCCCGCAGACCCACCGGGATATTCAGCCCCGCCACATCGGTTCCGGCCGTGTTGGCAATGATTGCCAGAGCTCCGAACCAGATACCCTGGGCGATCGGCCGGTCTTTCAGAAATTTCAGCCGGTCGGCGGCGAGTGCCCCCAAGGCCGTCAGAATGGCCATGATAATGATTATCAGCATGGCGGCACCTCGGGAGATATGCGTTTGGTCAAAGTGAGGATATTGCGGCCGTTTTCCCGGCGGTATTCCACCTTGTCCATGAGTTTTTTCACCACGAAAAGGCCGAGTCCGCCGATCTGCCGTTCTTCCAGCGGAGTTTTTATGTCGGGATCCGCCGTTTGCAGCGGGTCGAACGGTTTCCCTGTATCGGCAAAAGTCAGCCGGAATATCTTGGCGTCCTGTTCTGCGGAAACCTCCACCGGACCGGCGGTGCCGGAGTAAGCATACGAGACGATATTGGTAAATATTTCATCGGCCGCGATCAGCAGATGTTTGGCGATTTCTTCCGGAAGTCCCTGCGTGAATTCCTGCAGACGGATCCTGAGCCGGTCGAATTCCGCAATCTCCGCCGTCAAAGTCAGCGACATGGTATTGGAAGCTGGTCCGCATGAAGAATTATATATCTCAGCCATGTTCAGTTTACCCGTTCGGCTCTGCCGGTTAGAATGTATAAAAGGGCTCCGCCATCAGATCAAAATCGCAGAAAACCAACAGTATGCTACTATAGCATCGTTTATCCGTTTTTCAAGACGCCCGGATGCAAGTTTGACCTTGCCCCCTGCGGCATCACGATCACCCCCGCACGGAAAAAACAGGCTCTGATGTCAGAAGGTCATCTCGACGAATTGAAGAAGATCCATCTGCACGGAGGCAGACGGGAACAGGCGAATGCAAAAGACGCCGCTCCCTTCAAGTTATTTCGCTCCGGCTTCCCGATTGACCAGCCGCGCGATATAGTCCTGGATCGTCAGCCCGGCTGCGGCCGCCTGCTGCCGCAGCAGACGGAAATCTTTGATAGAGAGCTGGATCGTTCCGATGCCGCTTTTCTGATTTTCCCAGGCCGCCTCGGCTTTGGCGATCTGCTCGTCGTTCAATCCGAAAGCACGGAGCACGCCTTTGGCCATCATCGCGTTGCCGAGGGGATTCATGTGCAGCCCGTCGACCGTCAGCACAAAGCCTTTTGCCTTGGGATTGGCGGCTTTGTAATCGGCAATGATCTTCTGCATGTCGGCATTCAGATCGGCCAGGAGACATTTTTTCTCCTGAGCGAGGGTGCGCAGGAAGTCGTTGTAACCCGTCAGTTTGATGTTGAAAGGATGTTTCGGATCTTCCCTGTTCATGGTCGTGGTCAGAATGCAGACCCGGATTCCGGCGGCCTGCGCCTGTTCGACGATCGCGGTGATGTTTTTCTTGAAATCCGGCAGTTCCACGCCGCGTTTGCCGTGTCCGACGTCATTGACCCCGCAGCTGAGCGTCATGATCTGCGGTTTTTTGTTCAGCACATCGCGTTTCAGCCGTTCGAGCATCTGATTGGATTTATGTCCGCTGATGCCGGCAGGGATCTTGACCGCCTGGATCCCGTTGACCTTGAGTCCGGTCATCACCAGATTGACATAACCGGCCTGGGCGCTGTTGCCCTGCGCCGTGATCGAATCGCCCAGAAAAGCGATCCTGTCGCCGGATTTGACTTCGATTTGTGCCGTAAGTGAACCTGCCAGCAACAGACAGCCGGCAGCCGTCAGCATTTTCTTGAACATTGTTGAGTTCCTTTCTGAATCAGTAAAGATTGAGGTTGAGTTCCGAAAAATCTTTTGACGGAAATATACTTTTCAACGCTGAAAATGCAAATCCCAATTCTGGGATCAGCAAGTTTTTTACAACATGTTTCGCCGGAGAAAAAACGCAGCCGTCCCGGTCCGGTCGATATGAACTTGATTTTCGAGTGCCGCCCGCCATTCGGCGAGCAGTTCATCGGAGGGAGCGGAAAACTTGTCCCATTCAGATTCCGGTTTCCCGCATCGGGATGCTTTTCCTCTGCCCATATCGTGATAAGGCAGCAGATCGACTTTTTCCACGCCTGGCAGACAGGCAAGTTTTTTCAGCTCGTCCAGCAGTGCCGGTTCACAATTCGCGCCCTCGACCAGCGGAACGCGGAGAACGATCCTGCAGCCTTGATCGGAAAGATACTGCAGATTGGTCCGCACGATCCGGTAATCGGCTCCGGTCAGTTCCGAATAACGGGCCGGAACGGCTTTGATATCGAACAGCCACAGACCGCATTTCCCTGCGAGTTCCGCCACCGTTTCAGGCGCAGCCATGCCGGAGGTTTCGACCGCGGCATGGATCTGTTCCTTCGCGGCCGCATCCAGCAATGCGGCGGTAAAACGGCTCTGCGCACACGGTTCACCGCCGGAAATCGTCATCCCGCCGCCGGACAGATCGTAATAAAAACGGTCGCGGCGGACGATCCGCATGACTTCATCCGGATCGACTTCCTGTCCCAGCAGGTTCAATGCGCCGGCTGGACACTCTTTCACGCAGAGTCCGCAGCCTGAACACGGTTTTTCAGGAGCACGGCGGCAGTTGTTTGCGGGCGGCAGGACCTTGCACCTTCCGCAGTTGATGCAGGATTCCGACAGGAAAGACACGCGGGGTGTAAAATTCTGCGATTCCGGATTGTGGCACCATGGACAATGCAGCGGACATCCCTGCAGGAAGACCGTGGTCCGGATCCCGGGTCCGTCGTTGATGCAGTAACGCTGAATATTGAAGATGCGTCCCCGGTTTTTATTTTCCATAGACGTTTCTCCTGATGATATCCTGCCTGACTTCAGGAGCGAGCTTGGTGAAAACCGCGGAAAAACCGCTGACCCGCACGATCAGGTCGCCGTATTTTTCCGGATGTTTTTCCGCGTCCAGCAGGGTTTCGTTGTCCGCCACGTTGAACTGGATCTCATGTCCCCGCCCGGCGATGAATTTGCGCAGGAGGATCAGCATGCGCCGGACTCCGGCTTCTTCAGCAAACATTTCGGGACTGAACCGCATATTGACGACGGTGCAGTTCATACTGCTGTAATCCGGAGTCACGATCGAATTCATGAACGCGGTCGGACCGTTCCGGTCCATGCCGGTGTTGGGCGAGGCGGCGTTGGAAAGCGGGGTCCAGGCGAAACGTCCGTCCGGGGTGGCGGGCAGCATTTTCCCGCCGCGGATATTTCCGGTATTGGACGCCATGCAGGCACGGCAGTATCCGCCGTCGCAGGTCCGCATCCCTTCGGCGCTTTCGCTGCAGATCCGGACCACATCGGCGGCAATGCTGTCCACATATTCGTCGTCGTTGCCGTATTTCGGTGCGCAGTTGACCAGGATCAGGCGGAGCTCCTCGGCGTTTTCAAAGTTGTTCCGCAAGGCCGTCAGCAGTTCCGCTTTGGAGATGCGCTTCTCCTCGAAAACCAGTTTTTTCACCGCCGCGAGACTGTCCGCGATCGTGGCCAGTCCCACCATGCCGACTCCATGCTGGCGCGGGAAATCCGCGCCGCCCGCGTTGAGATCCAGTCCCCGTTCGATGCACGATGAGGTCAGGGCGGAGAGCAGCGGATCGGGGAACCGGTCCGGCGGGTAATTACGCAGTTCCTGATCGTATTCTTCCAGATGTTTTTTCAGCCCGGACCGGACTGCTTCGGCAAAGGCATCCCGCAGTTCCCGATAAGATTTGAAACTTTCCAGATGGTCCATGACGGCGAGGAATTGTTCCGGCAGACTGAAAAAACTGTCGCTCCAGGCCGGTGCACGTCCCGGAATGTTGCCCTCCACACAGCCGAACAGCGCATAATCGCGGGCAGCTTCCAGCGGAATGCCGCAGGCGCATAAAGACGGGACATAGATTTCGTCATTCATGATGGCGGGAAATCCGATGCCGGTGGCGATCAGCCGGATACAGGCGGTGAGGAAGTCATCGCCGGAACGGTCATGGACGCGTGCACTGAGATTGGTGGAAGAGCTGTGCACCAGTTCAACGGCCTTGAGGATCAGATAACTCAGTACATTGACTGCATCGGAGCCGTCCGGCCGGACCCCGCCGATGCAGATATTGGTGACTTCATGGAAGCCTTCGACCTTGCTGAAAATATGGCACAGCAGGTTCAGCGCTTCCGTGCGATCGATCGGATCTTTCCGGAACGCTTCATAAAGATACTGGTCCATGCGTCCGAGCGCGTCATGGGTCCTGCCCTGGGCTTCCAACACGAGATAGATCAGCCACATGAGCTGAAGTGCCTCGGCCAGATTGTCCGGCGGAGCACCGGCGATCTTCCGCAGCCTCGCGGCTTCCTGCGGCCGTTTTTCCGACCAGTAATCCGCCGCGCGCAGGAAAAATCCGGCGAGCGCCTGCAGCGAGATCAGCATGGCTTCCCGTTCCGGGGAGGGGGACTTCCGACTGCATGTCTCCGCACGGAGGATATAGTCGCCCAATCCGGATTTCATGATGCCGCTGAAGTCCGGAACCGTGTGATCCCAGCCGCTCTGGAAATGGCGCCTCAGACATTCCCGCGTGATGCGGTCGTGTTTCCGGAATTCCTCCTCGGAGATGTTTTCCGGCAAAACCGGCGTGAGAAAGGTTTCCCGCCCGCCGAAAAATATCTGGTCGGACGGAAAATCCAGCGGCAGCTGTGCCAGCGCAAACCGGATGCTGCGCGCCACCTGCAGGCACATCGGTTCGTCGGACCGGTTTTCCGCAAAATATCTGCCCTGGTAATAGCTGAAAAGATTGAATCCCTGCTTGCCTGAGCTCATCGGCGACCCCGGCGGTGCATCGGCATGTTCACGCTCAAAGATCTGACGGTAAGGATGCAGTCCGGAGACTTTTTCGAATATTTCCCGGAAAAATGGCAGGGGGGCATCATGGGTCCCGGGGACGGTCCGGAATTCGGCCTGCGGAAAATCTTTCATCCTTTCTTTCAGCGCGAACATTTCCGAAACCGGCATCACCGGATCCGATTCTCCATGATAAAAACAGAGCTTCATGGTGAGATCAAGGTAATGATTTTCCGCGGAATGCCGGGCATAATCATCCTCGCTGTAATGGCTGACGATCGCATCGTAAATGGCTTTGTGCACCGGCAGATTTCCCTGCCGGCAGAATTCCCGGTAGCGGGCCGTATCGGTCGCCGCACCCAGAATTCCCAGCCCGGCGATCAGTTCCGGGTGAAGCGAGGCGAAAATCAATGCGCCCGTGCCTCCCATGCTGCCGGAACAGATGATATAGCGTGAAAACCGGTAACGGGTCCGGTTTTCGGTCAGGATATCATAAAGATCCGCCGCTGCGGCGGGGCACATCCAGGCATTGGAACGGAGATTCGGCGAAATCAGACTCAGATTGTATTCGCGGAGCATCGGCAGAATGATTTCCGCAACATCCCGGCGGGTGAAAAACTGATCGCCGCTGGATCCATGTCCGTGCAGATAGACCAGACACGTGGTATTTTCACCGGCATTGCGGAGATAATAATAATCTTCCAGACCATCCGTTCTGCTGACAAATTTGCATTTCTGCGGATCGACTTTACAGCGTTTCAACAATTCTTTTGCATTGAATGGTTCAGACATCATCGGACCTCGACTTTTCTGACCGCCGGATGCAGCCGGTCCGGCGGCCGGGTAAATTACTTCATGCAGAAAACCGCCTTGACCGCATCCCCGTCGGCCGCCGCCTTGAGTGCGGTATTGGCCTCGGACACGGAGAACGTGCTGATCATCCGCCGGAAAAGCTCCTGCAGTTCAGGATGCTGTTCCAGAAATTCGACATACCGGCCCAGATCGGCCATGGTGTATTGTCCGCTGCCGAAGATCTGCAGGGCGCGGAAGGTGATGAGATGAGGCGGAATGCCGACTTCGCCCCGGTCGGAATACTGTCCGGGGACCAAATATCTGCCGCGGGTCCGCAGCAGCGTCAACCCGAACGGGAACGCATCTGCGCCGCCGCTGGTTTCAATGACGATATCCGCGCCGTCGCCGCGGCCCAGTTCGCGGGCCCGGCTGATCACCGCCTCGCGGATGGTTTCCTGACTGTCTTTCCGGAAGTCGAAAAAGCGGTCCGGCTTCATCGCCAGGGTCAGTTCGGAACGCTGCGGATTGGCCCCTGAGCCGATCACCATGACGTGACAGCCCGCGGCTTTGGCATAAGCCGCTGCAAACAGCCCCAGAGAACCGTTTCCCTGAATGACCGCCAATTCGCCG
>JAZUCR010000582.1:0-2866 GCA_045639225.1 Victivallales bacterium | reverse complement strand
CAGCAGCTGGGGACGGCCGTCGTCTTCGAGCGCGGTATCGTCCTCGGCACCTTCCTCGGCGGCAGTTTCCTCTGGTTCTTCAACTTCCGGAACTTCGGTTTCGGGCGTTTCCGGCGCGTTTTCATCGGACGGGGCAGTTTCCTCGCCGGTCGGCGGATTTTCCGCCGGCACCACTTCCATGCTGACGATGTAATCGCCTTCGAGTTTGAAGCGGATTCCGGTGACGCCGCGGGTCACGCGGCCCAGCGTGCGGACATCCTGTTCCACAAAGCGGCAGGCCATGCCTTTGGCGGTGGAGAGGATGATCTCGCTCTTCCCGTCGGTGATGGCTGCGCCGATCAGGTCATCGCCCTCGTCGATGACGATGGCGCGCAGTCCGCGGTTGGCCAGGTGACGGAAGTCGGAAAGACGCGTTTTCTTGATGACGCCGTTGCGGGTGGCCATGACGATCGCGTAATCCGGATTATCGAACATGCTCCGGTTGAGCGTGAGCATGGCTTTGACCTTTTCGCCCGGTTCGATCTTGATCAGGTTGATGATCGCCTTGCCCTTACCGGTACGGGCGCCTTCCGGAATGTCGTAAACGTTCATCCAATACATGTAGCCGCGGTCGGTGAAGTAGAAGATCAGATCGTGGCTGTCCGCATTGAAGAGGTGTTCCACATGGTCTTCGTCCTTGGTTTCCATGCCGATGATGCCGACGCCGCCGCGGTGCTGGGTGCGGTAGGTATCGGCCGGGACGCGTTTGATGTAGCCGGTATTGGAGACCGTGATCACGCAGGAGTGACGCGGAATGAGGTCGGCGTAGTTCAGGTCGCCTTCGTCGTAGGTGATCTCGGTGCGGCGCTTGTCCGCATATTTGGCCTTGACTTCCAGCAGCTCGGTCTTGATGACGCCGAGGCGGAGTTCGCGGCTGGCCAGCAGGCTCTTGAGATAATCGATCAGCTTCATCAGTTCGTCGAATTCCTTCTGGAGGTCTTCGATTGCCAGGCCGGTCAACTGATACAAGCGCATGTCGAGGATCGCGTTGGCCTGGATCTTGGTGAATCCGAAGCGGGAGATCAAAGCGGGCTGCGCTTCTTCGCGGTTGCGGGATGCGCGGATGATCTTCACGACCTCATCGATGTTCCGCACCGCGATCAGCAACCCTTCCAGGATGTGAGCGCGGGCTTCGGCTTTCGCCAGCTCGAATTTGGTCCGGCGGGTCACCACTTCCAGACGATGATCGATGAACGCCTGCAGGATCTGGCACAGGTTCAGCGTGCGCGGACGGTTGTGGTCGACGACGAGCATCTGGCAGCCGAGCACGGATTCCATCTGCGTGTGGGCATACAGCTGGTTCAGAACGACCGTGCCCATGGCGCCGCGCTTGATTTCGATGACGATCCGGATGCCGGTGCGCAAGCTGGTCTCGTCGCGCAGGTCGGAAATGCCGGTGATGCGTTTTTCCTTGACCAGTTCGCCGATCTTCTTGACCAGCATTTCCTTGTTGACCGCATACGGGATCTCATGGACGATGATGAATTCCTTGCCGTTTTTCTCGACGACTTCGGCTTTGGCGCGGATCTTGACCACGCCGTGACCGGTCTCATAAAGACTGCGGATCGGGTCCAGACCGCAGATCAGGGCGCCGGTCGGGAAGTCCGGGCCGGGCAGGAACTGCATCAGTTCGCGGACCGAGGCTGCGGGATTTTCCAGCAGATGCACCGTGGCGTCCACCACTTCGCCGAGGTTGTGCGGCGGGATATTCGTGGCCATGCCGACGCCGATACCCATGCTGCCGTTGACCAGCAGGTTCGGGAACTTGGCGGGCAGCACTTCCGGCTCGTTGGTGTCTTCGTCGAAGGTCGGGATCATGTCGTCCGTGTTCTTGTCGATGTCGGCCAGCAGTTCTTCGGTGTAACGCTCCATGCGGCACTCGGTGTAACGGTAAGCCGCCGGCGGGTCGCCGTCGATGCTTCCGAAGTTCCCCTGGCCGTCCACCAGCGGCATGCGCATGGAAAAGTCCTGCGCCATGCGGACCAGCGTATCGTAAACCGAGGCGTCGCCGTGCGGGTGGTATTTACCGATCACTTCGCCGACCACACGCGCACTCTTCATGTGCGGACGGGATTTGACCAGTCCCAGCTGACGCATCGCAAAAAGAATGCGCCGGTTGCAGGGCTTGAGGCCGTCCCGGACGTCCGGGATCGCACGGCCCACGTTCACACTGAGCGAATACTGCAGATACGCAGTATGCATAATGTCTTCAATATTGACGGGGATATCCCGTTTCTCGATCGAACCGCCTGTTTCTTCACTCATGGAAATATTCCTTCCCGTAAAAGTTTCCGTTGTTTATGATCCAGTAATATACATCACTTCTTATGCAAATCAAGCTCTGCGCGCGTACGCGCATGAGAAAAAACGCATTTTTTTTGTAATCTGGCGCCAGGCGACGCGAACAAGAGCGGAGGTTCTGGGTAAAACCGAGCTCTGCATGCGATGTCGGGCAGATGGTGTCGTGACTTTGAACTCGCACTCCCCCCACCAGGAGCCCGGCATTGCCGGGCGTTCCTAAACAACTTAAACAACCTATTAAACCTATTCACAACTGTTCGCCGGAACATGTCTCATGCCGCGTCAGCGTGTCCCTGCCGCCCCGGCTGACCGATTACTTTTTTTGGCATTTTCACCAAAAAGAATCCATGACCGATTCAGTCAACCAGTCATGGATTTCTTCGGAGAAGTATGCGCGGCATGCTCATTGACTAGTCGATGAAAATTCGATACAGGCTTGTCAGTAGGAACTGTGAGCGAAAGACAAGGGTGTCCACCGCGAGGTGGAATCTGAAAGAAGTCCGTAGCGAAATCCCGGTCTGACGAA
>JAZUCR010000581.1:0-3379 GCA_045639225.1 Victivallales bacterium | reverse complement strand
GTTCTCAGACTTTCAATGAGCACCTTGGTCGTGGACAGATTGAATTCCGCTTTCAGCAGAAACGCCCTGAAAAACTTCTCACGATCCAATTTCTTCCGTCCGACACCATACCATCTCAGCTCCGATGTCATGAAGCGGTCTGGACGGACTATTTCAACAGTTCTAAGGAAATTTGCCAATTTCCCTGTAATTTTTACTCCAAATTCTCCTTCCTGCTCTTGAAAAAAGTCCGGTTCGATGCTAATGTAATGATTCAGTTAATTGTTCATGTTACTCCTTTTGGATTTGGTGTAAAATGAACTTTCAGCTGACTTTTTTCAAGTGATTTTAATTTTTTGTTTTGAAATTACCTCAAGGAACCAAATCATGCGTAAATTCAAAGCGGCCTTTCTGACCACTGCGCCTCATCAGATCCAGTATGTTTTCACCCCGGAACAGCTTCAGGAGATCGCGGAGATCACCGAGCTCCGCCCCGGCATGGCCGGTGTTCCGGAAGTCGAAAACGGTTCTCTCAAGGATGTCGAAGTATTGTTTTCCACCTGGGGCTTCCCCCGTCTGGATGATGCCCAGCTCGCCAAAATGCCGAATCTGAAAGCGGTTTTTTACGCCGCCGGCGCCACCGACGGGTTTGCACGGCCCTGTTTCGCCCGCGGCATCAAAGTCTTCAGCGCCTGGCGCGCCAACGGCATTCCCGTGGCCGAATTCTGTCTCGGTCAGATCCTGCTGGGCCTCAAGGGATATTTCCGCACCAGCCGCATGTTCAAATCGCCCGATGCAAAGGCCCGCCAGTACGCCGGACCCGGCATCTACGGCGAAACGGTCGTCCTCATCGGGATCGGCGCCGTCTCCACCAAATTGAAGGAACTGCTTCAGGCTTTCAACGTGAAAGTGATCATGATCCCCTCGCCGGAAAAAGAGCGGACCATGTCCCTGGCGGAAGCCTTTTCCATCGCCCAGGTGGTCAGCAATCATCTGCCCGACCGCGATGACAACGTCGGCGTGCTCAACGGCGCTTTGTTCCGTTCCATGCGCCCCGGCGCGGTCTTCATCAATACCGGACGCGGCCGTCAGGTCAATGAGCCCGAACTGATCCAGGTGCTGGAGGAGCGCGAGGATCTGACCGCCCTGCTGGATGTCACTTTCCCCGAACCCCCCGTCGCCGGTTCCAAACTCTATACCCTGCCCAATGTCCGGCTCTCGCCGCATATCGCCGGTTCCCTGAACGATGAAGTCCACCGCATGTCCAAATACATGATCGAGGAATACCGCCGTTTCGCTTCCGGCGAACCCTGCCTCTACGAAGTGCAGGAGTCCATGCTGCTGACTTCCAAAACCCCGGGTGCCTGAATCATGAGATTTCCTTGTCTGCCAGTGTTGTGGGCCATGGCCGCTTTTCTGCTGGCCGGATGCGCGGTTTACGGCGCCAGGGAACCTTACTGCACCCCCGAAGAAAGTCTCCGGAGCCCCTCGCTCCTGTTCCGGAACAAACATCTCCTCGGCAATGACGAAGAAAACACTCAGGATTACCAGAATGTCTTTTATTCGCTTTGGGATGCGGATGATCACGCTTACTGCTACTTCCTTCAGGAGATTTCCCAACAGCCGAAGAACGGCCGGCCGAATGAGAAGGAAACCAAAATCAATTCCAATTCCGTGGCAAAGATCCGGTATTTCCGTTATAAGGACAACTGCTACGCCGATATCCAGTTCGATAATGACGAATCCCGTCTGCATCATCTCTGTCTGGTCGGCGTGCTCGGCCGCTGGCTGGTCTTCCTGAACTACGCTCCGCTGAACGTGCTTCGGGACCCACCGGCAAAGTCCGATGAAAAATTCGAACTGGTCAAAGAGAAGGACAATCTGAAACAAATCGTCATCAAAGGAGATCCCGCCCGGCTGAAAGCGATGATCGACCGGGATCTGTTCCCGGTTTTCGAATTCAAATTCCGGCTCGACATCGGCAAGCTGCCCGAAGACGATTCACTGCTGTTCGGCAAAGCCGCCCGGGAACGTTTCCTGCAGCATTACGTCGGTCTGATCATCCGGCATATCCGGACGATGCCCGCGAAAGAAGGCCGACAGTCGCCGGAGAAAGAAATCGCTTTCCTCAAAAAGTGTCTGGCCGATCCGAACACCGCACAGCTTTCGCCCGAGGCGGTCAAACACGCCACCCGGCAGCTGGCCGAGGCGGAAAAACTGCTGAACGAAAAATTTCCGAAGCCTGCGAAGAAAACGGAAAAGAAACCCCAGCCGGACATGAACTGAATCACGCCGGACTTTCTGCTTGTCGCCGCAGAGTCACGGGTCCGATCAGACCGGAAACCAGACTGTCCTTTTCGAAGCTGCGCTCGAACGATTCATAATGGGTATCTCTATTTATTTGAGGATAAATTGAGATGCCGCTGGCAAAGGAATGCGAGAGGATGTACATTACAGCATCAATGACAGGAGGACAGGATGCTGAACGGATTATTTGACATAGACAATCGTCTGGATTATCTGACTGAGAACGGCGATATGCTGCCGCGCCTGAAAGAACTTGTGCCGTGGGAGAAATTCCGCAGTGATCTTGAGGTCATATACGACCATGAACGCAAGAGCAATGCCGGACGCAGACCATTTGATGTGGTGATGATGTTCAAGATACTGATACTGCAATCGCTGTACAATCTGAGCGATGACGAGATGGAATATCAGATCATGGATCGGTTGAGTTTCATGCGTTTTTTGGATATGGCCCTTGACAGTCGTGTTCCCGATGCGAAGGCAATCTGGCTCTTCCGTTCGAAACTGGAGGAGCATAAGCTCATACGGAAGCTGTTTGACAAGTTCAATGCATTTCTTGCCGAGTCCGGATTTGTGGCGAAGAAGGGGCAAATTGTCGATGCGACTATCGTTCGCGTTCCCACGCAGCGTAACACCCGCGATGAAAACAAGGCGATCAAAGAAGGAAATCCCCGGTTGAAAATTGGAGCGACGCGAAGAAGCGGCAGAAGGACACGGACGCCCGCTGGGTTCAGAAGAACGGGAAGAATTACTACGGCTACAAGAACCATGTGGAGGCGGATGTCAATTACAAAATCATTCGGAATTACAAAGTTACGGATGCCTCCGTTCACGACAGCAATGTGTTTGAAGAGCTGCTCGATGAAAGCAACACCAGCCGGGATGTTTATGCGGACAGCGCGTATCGTTCAGCGAAGAGCAAGGCGAATCTGAAGGTGGGCAGATTCCGGGTGCATCTGCAGAGAAAAGGATGCAAAGGACATCCGTTGACCTCATGGGAGAAACAAGGGAACCGGACAAGAGCCAGGACTCGTTCCAGAATAGAACATATATTCGGGGCCATGACACAGCGAGCCGGAAATCTCATTCTGAG
>JAZUCR010000580.1:0-4266 GCA_045639225.1 Victivallales bacterium | reverse complement strand
AGTGTTAGGGCAAATTGTCAAGCACATTCCGGGAAAACTTATCGAAAAACTTAAGATCAAGCACAAAATTCAGACGCGAGCCTTTTCTGCAACAAGTCATGTTGTGGCCATGATCTTTGCCCAATTGAGTCATGCGCTGAGTTTGAATGATATTTGTGATTGTTTGCGATTCCACAAGGGATACCTTGCTCAGATTCGGGATTGTGTTCCTCCGAGCAGGAATGGACTGGCTCACGCGAACGCAACCCGAGATGCTGGTCTCGCGGAAGAATTATTTTGGACAGTTTTGGCCGACATCAAGGAGAAATACCCCCAATTCATATCTGGAAGCCGGCATTATCCGGGGATGCCGTGGCGCTTCAAGCGGGCGATCCATGTGGTGGACTCCACGACGATCCAGCTGATTGCGAAATGTATGAATTGGGCCAAGCACAGCCAGCAGAAAGCCGCCGCGAAAATGCACCTGGATCTGGATTTAAAATCCTTTCTGCCGAATTTTGCCATAGTGAACCGTGCCAAAGATTCCGATCCGAAGATGGCGTGGATGCTGTGCGCCCCGATTCGCGCCGGAGAAATCGTCGTTTTTGATAAGGCGTATGTCGATTTCGAGCACCTGCATCATCTGCATTGTCGAGGGATAACTTGGGTGACCCGTGCCAAAGACAATATGTGTTTTGAAGTTATGGGACAGCAACTGAGCGAGGAGGAAATCCAACAGGCTCAGCACATGCATGAGGCGGGAATTTTTATGGGACAGCAGCCGATCGTTTTGAGTGATTGCAAAATCAAACTAACTTCGGAAAATACCTTCGGGAAATATCCGGATGAGCTGCGAATGATTACGGCTTGCGTTTTGCAAGACGGCAAGCCTGTCATCATGCGTTTCATCACGAATCATTTCGAATGGTCGGCCTATTCAATTTGCGATCTTTACCTCGCCAGATGGGGAATCGAGGTGTTTTTTAAGGAAATCAAACAAACTTTGCAACTGGCTGATTTCCTCGGCACCAGCGAAAATGCCATCAAGTGGCAGATATGGATCGCCTTGCTTACTTATTTGTTGTTGCGGCTGGTCGCATGGCTGGGCGGATGGAAAAGATCGTTCCGACGGTTCTTCACTCTCGTAAAAGGGGTTCTCTGGAGTCAACGCAGTTTACGTGCCTTGATAACAATTATTGACAAGACGGAAGAAAGAGGAACATCGCCTCCTATCAAGCTATCCGCGATTCAAATGCAATTTGACTTCGGCAACATTTGAACCTCAAAAGCAAAATCTGACAAAAACGCTTTTTCAGAACGGTATTCTTCCACGCAGAGAATTGCCTTCAGCAGGGGCATTTTCATATTTTTATGGGATTTCTGTGTGCTTTTTCCGCAATATTTGCGATCCTCAAGCGAATGAAACTTGATTTTTTCCGGCAGTCGGGCTACATTATTCGGAAAACGTCTTTTTCGTTCTAAAAAAAACTAATCAACAAGGAGAAAAAAATGAGTATCATGCCAAAACTTTCAGTCGGTCTTCTGGCGGCGGCCTGTATCGGAATGCTGTCTGCTCAGGAGATTTTCAGCGTGGCCGAACCGACGGATTTCATCCAGTCCAAAAGAATCGCCAAGGCGGACGATGCTTTGTCGGTCAAAGGAATCAACTATTTGTTCTCATCCAAGCTGTTTACCCTCGATCCGGCGAAAAAATATCAGATCAGCGGTGAATTCTGCCAGAAAGCCGGGAAACCGATGGTGGTTTTTCTCGGGTTTGCTCCGTATGACGGAAAAAACCGTAGTATCGATGCCCGGAAGGTCAATGCCAACAAAAATTCCCAGACTGAAGTTGCCGAAGATGCGAAAAAAGGCGATAAGGTCGTCAAAGTCAAAGACGCTTCCAAATGGAATACCAAAAACAAGTATTCCTTCCTTACTTTCGGTGTGAAAGAAGACTTTTCCGATCTTCCGAACGGCGACCAG
Organism: Victivallales bacterium; assembly: GCA_045639225.1. Lineage (GTDB taxonomy): Bacteria > Verrucomicrobiota > Lentisphaeria > Victivallales > UBA1829 > SIG94. The sequence goes on along the minus strand of JAZUCR010000580.1, from coordinate 2,304 downwards.
CTGACTACCATCGCCCCGAATGCCCGGCAGAACGGCGAAACCTGGGAAATCGTTTTGAGAAGTCCCCTGACCAAAGACATCGCCGCCGGAACTCCGGTCCGTCAGCATCTGGACGGCGCTTCCTATATTTATACTGCCGGTTCCTGCAAGCTGTCCGACAAATGGATCACCCGCAAAGGAACCATCAGCGGGATCGCCCCGGTCGGAAATGTTTGGAACAAAATGTGGAAAGGTACCGAAAAAGTCAGGATCGTGATTCTGTTCCTGTCCGGCGATAAAACATCGGAAGCGCTGTTCCGGAATGTCAAAGTTACTGAAGTGCAATAAAAATCGAACCAGGGAGAGAAAAATGAGTATTGCAGCAAAACTTTCAGTCGGTCTTCTGGCGGCGGCCTGCGCCGGCATGCTTTCGGCCGAGGATCTCTTCGTTCAGTCCGACCCGGCGGATTTCGTCCCGGCCAAACGCATCGTCAAGGCGGAAGATGCTTTTTCGTTCAAGGGCGCCGGAGTAATCCTTTCCGCCAAGAGTTTTACTCTCGATCCGGCGAAAAAATATCAGATCAGCGGTGAATTCTGCCAGAAAGGCGGAAAACAGACGAACCTCTATCTGGGGTTTGCCCCGTATGATGCCAAAGGCCGTCAGATTTTTTCCAATATGGTCAATATCGTGAAAGATACCCAGACCGAAGTTGCGGTCGATGCGAAAAAGGGCGATACGGTCGTCAAGGTCAAAGACGCTTCCAAGTGGAATACCAAAACCCCGTACAGCCATATCGCTTTCGGTGCGAAAGAAGATCTTTCCGATTTGCCGAATTCCTATCGCCAGGCTACCGCGGTCCCGAATGCCCAGAAGCAGGGCGAGGTGTGGGAGATCCAGCTGAAAAAACCGCTGATCCAGGATGTCGCCGCCGGAACTGCGGTCCGCCAGCATACGGATGGTTCTGCGTTTATTTATACAGCCGGTTCCCGCAAACTGACTGACCAGTGGGTCGCCATGAAGGGAACCATCAGCGGCATTTCTCCCTTCGGTCTTACTTGGAACAAAATGTGGAAAGGCACCGCAAAAGTCAAAGTGCTGATCCTGTTGTCCGGTGCCGACCGCACTTCTGAAGTGTCGTTCCGGAATGTCAAAGTCACCGAAATTCAGTAAAAACAACTATCAGGAGTGAAGAAAAATGGGTATCACATCCAAACTTTCAGTCTGCTTCCTTGCCGCGGTCTGTGCCGGCATGCTGTCTGCTCAGGATATTTTCAGCGTGGCCGAACCTGCCGACTTGACTCAGTCCAAACGGATCGTCAAGGAGGGAGATGCATTTTCGGTCAAAGGTTCGGTGATCTTTTTTTCAGCGAAGAGTTTTACCCTCGATCCTGCAAAAAAATATCAGATCAGCGGTGAATTCTGCCTGAAAGCCGGGAAACCTGCGATGATCTATTTGGGATTCGTTCCGTATGACGGCAAAAACCGTCAGATCATGGCCAATATGGTCAGTATCGTGAAAGATACCCAGACCGAAGTTGCGGCCGATGCGAAAAAAGGCGACAAGATCATCAAGGTCAAAGACGCTTCCAAGTGGAATGTCAAAACCCCGTTCGGTTATATTGCTTTCGGTGCGAAAGCAGATTTTTCCGATCTGCCGAACTCCGATCGGCTGTCTACTGCCAAGCCGCATGCCCAGCAGCAGGGCGAGGTGTGGGAGATCCTGCTGAAAAAGCCCCTGACCAAAGATATCGCCGCCGGAACTCCGGTCCGTCAGCATCAGGACGGTTCCGCCTTTATGTACACCGGCGGTATCAAGAAAGTGACAGACCAGTGGCTCACCATGAAGGGGATCATCAGCGGCACTTCCGCCTTCGGTCTTCCCTGGAACAAAATGTGGAAGGGCACCGAATCGGTCAAGTTACTGCTCCGGATTGCCTATGGCGATGCCGCTTCGGAGGTGTTGTTCCGGAATGTTAAAGTCTCGGAAGTGAAATAATAATTCGCTTCCGGATTTCCGAATCCTGACAAGGGGCTGTTGCAAAACCTCAATCAGAGGAAGCAACAGCCTCTTTTGATTTTTACGCTCAAAGCATGTATTTTATGGCCATGCACAGGAGATCAGCATGGTCTATTTTACAACGCAGCAGGAATATTTTTTTCTTTGCTCAGACATTTCGTTTGAGGAAAAGCAGAAACTGAATGATTACCTTCTTCTTTTAGAAGAGTCTGGAGTTGGCAGGATAATAGAGGATGCTGTCGGGAGGCGGGAGGAAACAGGTGGACGTCCAGCCTACAACCCCTATCGGTTGTTTGCAACTATCCTG
>JAZUCR010000579.1:0-1593 GCA_045639225.1 Victivallales bacterium | reverse complement strand
CAGAAAAAATCAAGCTGTCGAAAGAAAATATATCCAAAAACGATGCCGACGGCTGGTAAATTATCCTTCAGACTCAGGGGTGACCTTTTTTCCCGGCCGCTCACTTAGCGGTTTGAACCAATACCGCTTCCGGATCATCATATCTTCTTCTCCCGGCCGGAAAACCTGATAATTGAAGCCGGGCCGATCCTTGTGCCAGATGAAGAACAGCCGTTCCAGCGCATGGGCGATGGATCCATCGGTGCCCAGCGGTTCTTTCGGAAAATCTTCATAATCGAGCGGGAGCTGGAGCAGCTCTTTGAGCGCTTCAGTGCGTCCCCAGAACATGCTGCCCTGCGGGAATTCGATCAGCGGAAAATCTTTCTCCAGATCGACATTTTTGCCGTATTTTTCCAGTATTTTCTGGGCAAAGACGATGTTGCTGCCCCAGCCGGAGGGTTCTTCCCGCATCATCAGGAAATCGGGCGGATAAACCGTGTCTGCATCGGTGGCCAGCAAATGAAGGATCCGTTCCATCCAGTCCCGGTTTCCAAACAAATGTTCATAAATGAATGATGCCCATTTCGCATGTGCCGGGGTGTGAAGGCTCTTTTTGGTATGGATATGGCAAAAGAAATCATAGTTGAGGAGTTTCTGACCGAAAGTGCAGATCATCGGCGCGATATCACGGCCCCGGTTCGGACAGATCTGCAGTTCGCATCTCCGGAGCAGCGGAAGCCTGTTTCTGAATTGCTGGCGCAGATCCAGATCGATAGACTGGTTTTCCGGCACCGAGATAAACAGATCGAAGGTAAACGGAATCGCTGCCAGATATTCGCAGATCTGCGGGATCATATCTGCATAAAAACAGTGCAGATGAACCGCTATCTTTTTGTTTTTGACGTCTTCCAGCGATTTCGGAATCGTGGGGACGATAAGCTTGATTTTCAGTTTTTTCCGAATTTCGGTCTGAAGATTGTCGAACTTTTTGACCATATCGGCCAAATATTGGTTCGGCAGACGCTGGCGAAGGAAAGTCACCAGCGGACCGTCATTGCCGTTCTTCAGTTCGGGATGATAAAACAGGTAGAGCGCATCAGGGAAATATTCCGAAGGCGAACGGCCTTCTTTCCAGCCGGTCGCGACAAAATGCCGCAGCGGATCCATTCCCGACTGAGCAATATCCAGAAAGGTTTTCAAATACCATTTTTCATCGTAATAGGGCGATTTTTTGGTGATGGCGAAATTTTCCTGAGGAATAACATCGGCTTCCAGCGGCAGATCGAACAACGCCCGGGAGGTGGTATTCAGATTGGTATAGCCGAACATCTTATCGGGTTCCAGATACGTTCCCTCGGCCCATTCATTCCAGGCATTGATGAAAATGAACCGGTCTTCCGGATCGTGATGCTTGCGTGTATATTTGATGTTGTAACAAAGCCACTGATAATAGCTTTCCGGCGAAAACCCATACCAGCAGTGGAAGGCTTTGCGCCGCGGTGTCCAATCCCAGCCCAGCATGGCGCCCCGGTACACCGGATGCTTGAAGGTTTCCGTAAATCCGCGTCCGTTGACGATTTCGTCGACATAACTCCGGTAAGAGAGTATTTGAAT
>JAZUCR010000578.1:0-7383 GCA_045639225.1 Victivallales bacterium | reverse complement strand
CAATCTGACCTGGCCGCTGCGGGGCGGTTCCGTGCTGTAAAGCGGTCCGTCCGTTGAGCAGACGGCGGTGCCGTCGAACTGCAGGGCCACGGTATCTTCGGGCAGGCCCGGTACTTTGGCCGGAGTAAATTCCGGTTTTGCGGGGATCCGCACGGTATGCAGCAGGATGCCGGGATTGTCCACACTTTCCAGACAGTACACCACCGGACCCCGTTGGATCGCCGCCCGGCCGAAATCCGACGGCACGCCCGGATTGGCGTAAATGACTTCCGCCGGCATATCCAGATCCAGTGTGACTGTTTCGCCGGGCTGCCAGTTTTTCTTTTGGATCCAATAGCCGTTTTCGATGGTGTCCGACGGTTTTCCGTTCAGCGTGATGCGGTATTTTCCGCACCAGGCCGGGATGCGCATGGCGAGCGTAAAACACCCGCCGCGGCGGATGGTTGCGGTGATTTTTCCGTCATACGGATACCGGCTTTCGATGTCGACTTCGTATTCCGGCAGGGAGACGGTCATGGCTGCGGGGATATCGATCCTGAGAAAATCCGGAGCGGCATTGGCGCAGAACAGACCCAGCCGCGGCAGAAAACGGCAGTAGTTGGTGGGGCAGCAAGAGGTATTGAACCACGGCTGCCGGGTGGAATAAACATGGCCGGCCTCCTGAGAGGTACTGTTCACTTCGAGCGGATTCGCATAAAAAAAGGTATCGCCGCGGAGACTGATCCCGCTCATGCCGTTGTTGTAAAGCACGCGTTCGACGATTTCGGCATAATCGCGTTTACCGGTGGTATCCAGCAGCCGTTTGGCAAAAAACGCCAGTCCGATCGCCGCACAGCTTTCCGCATAGGCGGTGTCATTGGGCAGACCGAAATCATAAGTGAACGCTTCCCCCTGGCGGGTCGAACCGACCCCGCCGGTGATATACATCTGCCGTTCGGAAACATTCCTGAAAACCCGTTCCGCAGCTTCCAGCAGCGTCGGATCGCCGGTTTCGGCGGCAACATCCGTTACGCCGGCAAATAAATACATGGCGCGAACTGCATGTCCGGCTGCTTTCTCCTGTTCTCTGACCGGTTTGTCTGCCTGCAGATACTTCAGACTGATTTCCGGAAAACCTTCCTGCGTGACATAATAATTCGGTTTGGTCCCGCGTTCTTCCACAAAATAGCGGGAGAGTTCCAGATAGCGTTTTTCTCCGGTCGCACGATACAGTTTGACCAGTGCCAGCTCGATTTCCTCATGTCCGGGATATCCGCGTTTCTGTCCTTCGCCGCGTCCGAAAACGGTTCCGATATAATCGGCGTAACGGCACATGCACTCCAGGAAATTCCGTTTTCCGGTAGCTTCATAATGGGCAACCGCAGCTTCCATCAGATGTCCGGCGCAGTAAAGTTCATGCCAGAAGGAGAGATTGGTCCAGCGTTTTTCCGGTTCGACCACGGTAAAATGGGTGTTGAGATAACCGTCCGGCTGCTGGGCGCTGACCACCAGACCGACCAGTTCGTCCAGCTGTTTTTCCAATTCGGCATCGGGCTGGACCATCAGGGACGCCGCCATTCCTTCGAGAACTTTGGCGACATCGGAATCCCAATAAATATGAGGCATATCGGGATCGCCGTCTTTCCATTGCAGAAGGAATGCCCTGATCCGTCCGGTCTCCTCGCAGCGGCGGATACAGCTTGGAATGGTGATTTCCCGGCCGATTTTCTGACGCGGCGCAAAAACGGGATCATGCAGGCGGATTTTTTTCAACATTGCATCATTCATCATATCTCTCCAAAATATCAGTTTCGGGAAATATACCCGCTGCTCCGTTTCAAGGCAAGTGAGCCGGAATGAAAAAAAACGCAAAAAAAACATTTTCCGACTTGCAATTCGGTAAAAAACAGACGAAATTACATTGCTGTCACGAAAACCAACCCTCGGCGGAAAGGACTGAATGAAAATGTCGGAAATCAAAACTTTTGTTCTGGACACCAATGTGCTGCTGCACAGTGCCCGTTCTCTGGACGGGTTCGCAGACAACCGGGTCGTGATCCCGATGACGGTAATCGAGGAACTGGACAAGTTCAAAAAGAATCAGGATGAACTGGGCCGGAATTCCCGTCAGGTGGTGCGGCGGCTGGATTCGCTTCGGAAAAACGGCAATCTTTCCGAAGGCGTGCAGCTGAACAACGGTCCGGGCGGAGCTCCCGGCGGCATGGTCCAGGTGGTGACCGGCGAAGATTTCGAAAAAGTGCCGAAAAATCTGGATCTGAAGATTCCCGACAACCGGATCATCCGCGTCGCGCTGATGCTGAAAGATCAGCCCGGCAAATACGGAAAAGTCACCCTGATCTCCAAAGATCTGAATATGCGTCTGCGGGCCGATGCGCTCGGGATCAATGTGGATGATTACGAGAGTCAGAAAGTCAGCTACGATACCCTCTACAGCGGCACGTTGGATCTGGAACTGGACGACTTGGACAAATTTTTCATGGAACGCCAGATGGATCCGCCTGCCGGAATGACTTTTTTCCCGAACCAGTATATCAAGCTGAAAGTTCCGGGCACCAATAAAAGCGGTCTGGGCTATTTCCGGGACGGGAAAATCATCCAGGCGCCGCCGCTTCCGGAGGACAAAGTCTGGAATATCAAGCCGCGGAGCGTCGAACAGCGGATCGCACTGCTGCTCCTGATGGATCCGGCGGTCCAGGCTGTGACGCTGGTCGGTCAGGCCGGTTCGGGCAAGACCCTGCTGGCGCTGGCTGCCGCTCTGGAACAGTTGAAAATGGGACGTTACGAGCGGATCCTGGTTTCGCGGCCGATTGTCCCGATGGGCAACGACATCGGTTATCTGCCTGGTGACAAAGACGAAAAGCTCGGAGTGTGGATGCAGCCGATTTTCGACAATCTGGATTATCTGCTGCATACCGGCAAAGAGAACAACGACAACCTGGTGCGGAAGAAAATCGACGAGATGCGGCGTTCCGGCAAGCTGGAACTGGAAGCGCTCACCTATATCCGCGGCCGCAGCATCCCGCGTCAGTTCGTGATCGTGGACGAAGCGCAGAATCTGACTCCGCATGAAGTGAAAACCATTGTCAGCCGCGCCGGCGAAGATACCAAGATGGTCTTTACCGGGGATCCGGACCAGATCGACAATCCGTATCTGGACGCTTCCAGCAACGGTCTGACTTACATGGCCGAACGGTTCAAGAAGGTTGCGATGCACGGACATGTCACTTTGAAGAAGAGTGAACGCAGTCCGCTGGCGGCTGCCGCGGCAACCTATCTCTGAGCCGCATGAACTACTGCAGCGATCTGAGTTTCGTCAATTACGGGTATGTCGAAAATTCTGCCGTCATTGCCAGCGGCAGAATGTTCGAGGGCTATTATGGGATCCAGTTCCTGCAGCACGGCAGAATGTATGGCTATACCGGGGACCATCCGGCGGAATTCGCAGACGGCCCCGCTGTTTTTATCACGTTTCCGGGTGTGCCGTTTTATTATGGTGCCCCGGAAGGACAGGTGCGTTCCCAGTCGCATATCTGTTTTCAGGGCGAACGGGTCACCCGGTATTGCCGGGAAGGCCTGCTGACTCTGCGGGAGACCGGGCTGTTCCGCCGTCTGGCCGATCCGGATGCCTTTTTCCATACCATGCAAAGACTGTTCCAGCTGCTGAAAGTGCCGGGGAGTGTGCCGCATGCCCGGGCGGTCCTGCTGCTGGAGGAACTGCTGCTGCAGATCCAGGAACAGCCTGTGGTTCCGGATAAACTCTACAGTCATTACATGGACGATCTGCTGGCGCTCCGCGATCAGATCGCGATGGATCCTCTGCGTTCCTGGGATTTCAAGAAAGAAGCCCGGAAAATGGAGCTGTCCTATGTTCATTTCCGGCGGATATTCAAGCAGACCACATCGTGGCCGCCGGGCGGATTTCTGCTGGAATGCCGGCTGCGTCAGGCGGAAAAACTGCTGATGAGCACACATTCGAGAATTTCCGAGATCGCCCAGATCTGCGGGTTCAACGATCCTTATCATTTTTCGCGGATCTTCAAGAAACATTCCGGTCATTCGCCGGCGGAATTCCGCAAACTCTACGGAAACCGCTGACCCCGCCCGGCATCTTTCCGGTTTCCCCGATCGGCCGGACAGAAAAACAGGTAAAAAATCCAATAAGATATTGACATTTGAGTAAAACGGGGATAAATTGTATACTGTTAAAAATACAGGAAAAAATAACCAACGGAACGGAGGTTCTGGCCATGAAACGCATCGGAAAACAGATAAGAAAAACCCGTGAGACGAAAATCGCGGTGGAACTGAATCTGGATGGAAGCGGAAAGAGCGAGATCAGCACGGGGATCGGTTTCATGGATCACATGCTGGAACTTTTTGCCCGGCACGGGAAATTCGATCTGACCGTAAAGGCCGAAGGAGATCTGGAAGTCGATGCGCATCACACGATGGAGGATCTCGGTCTGGTGATGGGAGAGGTATTCGGCCAGGCGCTGGGCGACAAAGCCGGTATCCGGCGGTACGGCAGTTTCCTGCTGCCGATGGATGAAACGCTGGTGCTGATAGCCCTGGATCTTTCCGGCCGTCCGTATCTGGTCTATGACCTGGTTCCGCCGGTGGAAAAAGTCGGCACGCTGGATACGGCGCTGTTCCATGAATTTTTCCAGGCGTTCTGTGTAAAAGGCGGTATCAATCTTCATATCAAGCTGATGACCGGCGGCGAGATCCATCATATTTTTGAAGCGGTTTTCAAAGGATTGGCGAGAGCGCTGGAACAGGCGGTCTCGCACGATCCGAAAGAAAAAGGGATTCCTTCGACCAAGGGGATCCTGTAAGCGGAAACCGCACGGAGACCGGAAGACATGGCGGAATATATATGCAGCAGCTGCGGATACACCATCGAATCCGAAGCGGATCCGCAGAACAGGATCACCTGCAGTCATTGCGGTGAAGTCCTGTCGGTTTCCGGTCTGCAGAAATTGCTGCCGGCGGGGACCCGGGTCGGCGGCTATGAGATCATCCGCCACATCGCCTCCGGCGGCACCGGGAGCGTATATCTGGCCGAACAGATTTCGATGGAACGGCAGGTGGCGCTGAAAATCCTGAATACGGATCAGATATCCGGCGGGAATGCGGAACGTTTCCTGGATGAGGCGAGAAATACTGCGAAATTCGAAAATCCCCATGTCGTGTCGGTCATCGATACCGGGATTTCCAGTGACGGCTGTTATTATATCGCGATGCAGTATGTGGACGGGGAGACCCTGGAAGACATTCTGCAGCGCGGCCGGGTGTTCTCCGAAGAAGAAACCCTGATCATCGGCATAACCGTGGCGGAGGCCCTCCGCACGATCTGGAATAAATTCAAGATGTTCCATAAGGACATCAAGCCGGGCAATATCATGCTGACGCGGGAAAACGAAGCGATGCTTCTGGATATGGGAACAGCCCAGAAACGCGGGAAAAGCCTGCTGGCGGACGGAGATATCGAAGGCTCGCCTTATTACATGAGTCCCGAACAGGCCCGCGGGGAAGAACTGGGATGGAGTTCCGATCAATATTCCCTCGGCGCCACCATGTATCAGATGGTTACCGGCGAACATCTTTATGAAGGTCCGGATGTGGAGATGATCCTGCGTCAGCATGACAGCGCGCCTTTTCCGGATCCCGCGGTCCGGGTGCCCCGGCTGCAGATTTCCGAGGCGATGACCGGGATCCTGCGGAAAATGCTGGAGAAGAAACCTGCGCAGCGTTATCTTTCCTGGGACGATTTCATTCATGATGCGAAAAAACTGCTGAAAAAGATCCTCGAAGAGAAAGGTTCCGCGACTCCGGAAAGACTGCAGCGGAAATATAACGAAATCGATGACTTGAACAAAAAAACGGACCGGAAGAGCAAAGGAAAAGTCTTGCCCTCGCCGGGACGTTTCATTTGTTACGGACTGCTGATTTTCATTCTGACCGCGGCTCTGCTGGGCGGTATTTTCCTCTATCTGGCGGTCCGGAAGAATTCCGCGAATGCGGCAAAACTGCTGGAGCCGATCCTGAAACAGGTGAACAGTCTGCAGATGGATCCGGATGCGGTCGACGAATTGATCCGGAAATCGGAACCGTATTTCAACCGGCTCGGCGTGCTGCCGTCTCTTCGGCGGGAATTCGAAAAGAGCCGGCAGAAAGTGAAGGAATTCCGTGAATTGTGTAAAAAGGAGGAACAGCGGATCACCCGCCTGGAATCTCTCGTGGCCGAACAGCTGCAGTCTGTCGATCAGGAGATGGGTAAATTGAAGGAGATCAAAGTTCCTGCTCAGGCAAAGAAACAATATGACCAATCGAACAGAATCCTCCGCGGAATGAGTGCCCAGATCAAAAAGGAACCGTTCGTGCTGCTGCCCAATATCAGCCGGGCGGATGAGCTGCAGAAACGGCTCCGGATCGCCATGCAGACGGTTCAGCGTGAGTACCGTCGATATTTGAAAACCCGTCATCAGTCGGCCCGCAAGCCAGCCAGTCCGGCGGGAGCTGCGAAAAAGTCTGCCGCTCCGACGGCTTCGGCCAAGCCGAAAAAAACCGTGCCGGAGGTGAAAAAAAACGTGAAACAGCCGCGTCCGGCGAGGGCCCAGGCAAAGCATCCGGTTCTGCATAATCCGGTGGATCTGGAAAAGAACCGGATCCGGGTTCTGCTGATGGAACAGCTGCGGAAAGGTCAGTTGCCCGTCTTGCCCGCGCTGAAACTGAAACGTGATACGCTTTCGGCCGATCAGCAGACCGCATTATCCCGCTGGCTGCGAGGGATGAAGGCAATTGTCGAATCGGCATCGAAAGTCAGTAAAGCGGTTTATGATTCCCATCAGGCGTTGGCCGGATTTCATTTCACCGTCATGACACCGGAAGGCCAAAAACGGATGGAACTGAAAACGATTCTGCACGACGAGGTTATTCTTTTCAGTCCGGAAATGCTGAACGTGCGGCAGAAATTCCGTCAGCTGTCCAGCGGGGAATGGATCGATTTCCTCCGGTATGCGGCGAAAAAGAAAGAATTGAACGGGGACTTGGACAGTTATCTGCTGCTGGACGGCTGGTTCGGTCTGGTGGAGAAAAGCCGCGATGCTTTTGTGCGAGCCGAAATGCCGTTCTTCCGCAAGGTTTATTACCGGTATCTGACCGGTGAGAAAATCCCGGGAGTTCCGCCGCTGAAGGAAAACATCGAAAAGGAAACCATTGAAAAATATGCTACAGATCCGTTTTTTGCGCCGTTTCGGTCGAAACTGGAACAGCGGAAACGAACCGACGGAAAAAAGGATCGATGGTAGTGTCAAAGGAGAAATGAAAAGATGAAAAGAGTTGCGTGCGGGTAAGTACATCAGAACCCGTGCGCAGTCAAGA
>JAZUCR010000577.1:0-11430 GCA_045639225.1 Victivallales bacterium | reverse complement strand
CTTGGAAGCGGCGATACGGGCTTCCAGATCTTCCAGCTGCTTGGCCAGGACCTTCGGGAGACGGGAGAATTTCTTGTAGTGCTCTTTGATCATCTCCACTTCCTTGAGCCAGCCTTCCTTGTCGAAACGGAGCAGTTCGGCCATATCTTCGGCCGTGACTTCCTTTTCGATGCCGGTGCGGTCGATGGCGTCGACGGTCGGCATGTAGCCGATCGGGGTCTCGACGGCCTTGCCTTCGCCGTCGCAGCGTTCGAAGATCCACTTCAGGACGCGGCTGTTATCGCCGAATCCGGGCCACAGCCAGCGGCCGTCGGCGGTTTTGCGGAACCAGTTCACGCAGAAGATCTTCGGCAGCTTGGCGCCGGCGACTTTGCCGATGTCGAGCCAGTGCTGGAAGTAGTCGCCCATGTTGTAGCCGCAGAACGGCAGCATGGCGAACGGGTCGCGGCGGACCGTGCCGGCCTTCACGTCCAGCGCGGCGGCGGTCACTTCGGAACCCACGGAGGAACCGATCATCACGCCATGTTCCCAGGAGAGGGACTGATAGACCAGCGGAAGAGTCGAGGGACGGCGTCCGCCGAACAGGAACGCGTCGATCGGCACGCCTGCAGGATCTTCCCAGTTGCCGGCGATGGCCGGGCAGTTTTTGGCGCGGGCGGAGAAACGGGCATTCGGATGGGCCGCTTTGACGGGCTTGCCTTCGGCGTCCACTTTGCCGGCTTCCCAGACGTTGCCTTTCCAGTCGATGAGTTTTTCGCCTTCTTCCAGCGGAACGTCGATCCCTTCCCACCAGATGTCGCCGTTCTTGCGCAGCGCGCAGTTGGTGAAGATGGTTTCCTTAGCGCAGGAGAGCATGGCGTCCTTGTTGGATTTCATCGAGGTGCCGGGGGCGACGCCGAAGAAACCGTTTTCCGGGTTGATGGCATACAGACGTCCGTCTTTGCCGAACTTCATCCAGGAGATATCGTCGCCGATGGTCTCGACTTTCCAGCCGGGGATGGTCGGGATGAGCATGGCGAGGTTGGTCTTGCCGCAGGCGGACGGGAACGCGCCGGTGACGTATTTGACTTTGCCCTGAGGATTGGTGAGCTTGAGGATAAGCATGTGTTCGGCCATCCAGCCTTCATCGCGGGCCTGGACGGAGGCGATACGCAGCGCGAGGCATTTTTTGCCGAGGATGGCGTTTCCGCCGTAACCGGAACCGAACGACCAGATCTCACGGGTTTCCGGGAACTGGGCGATGTATTTCTTTTCCATCGGGGCGCAGGGCCAGATGCCGTTGTCGGTGGCGCCGTTTTCGAGCGGTTTGCCGACGGAGTGGATGCAGGGCACGAATTCGCCGTCTTCGCCGAGGATTTCCAGAACCTTATTGCCGACGCGGGTCATCACATGCATGTTGATCACGACGTATGGGGAGTCGGTGATTTCCACGCCGATCTTGGCGATGTTGGAGCCGACCGGGCCCATGGAGTAGGGGATTACATACATGATGCGTCCGTGCATGCAGCCTTTGAACAGGCCGCGCAGGGTCTTTTTGAGTTCGACGGGGTCGATCCAGTGGTTGGTCGGACCGGCATCTTCTTCCTTTTCGGAAGCGATGAACGTACGGGCTTCAACGCGGGCCACGTCGGACGGATCGCTGCGGAACAGCACGCAATCCGGACGCAGTTTGCTGTTCAGGCGGGTCGCCAGACCCGATTTGACCATTTCCTCGCACAGTCCGTAATACTCGGTGTTGGTCCCGTCGCACCAGTAGATGCCTTCCGGTTCACAGAGTTCCGCCCATTCGTTGACCCAGGCAACCATCTTGGCATGATCGGGTGCCGCGTTCAAGTTCTTTACCATTTTTTCCTCCATTTTTTCTATTGGTTGAAGTGATATCTTCATCCATTATTCGAAATCCGAATAATATATCACGACGCAACTGTTTTTTCAAACCGGGAAATCCCATTTTATCATCAATTTTTTCAGTCCAAACATATTTCACTGTAACAATTTGCAAAAGAATGAAAAAGTTTGAAAGACTTTGATTCGGTTTGATTGGATGCGCGGACCGGCCGCATTGCTCTCCCGAATCTTGGGCATATTGAACATCCGATACCTCCGATTACACAACCGGGAGCAATCCATGTCCGGAACGGATCCGAGTCAAATCGCGAGAGCCGCTGCAAGTGAACACATTCGAAGATGTTCGTCCAGAATCAAAGATAAAAACGCAATACCTGTTTCAACCACCGGGAGCCGAATCGCATGACCATAACAGACTGTCGGGAGCATCTTGAAATCGACGGAAAATCCGGATAAAGGACGCTGCCGGTTCGAGGAGACCGAAACCTCGTCCGAAGTGCTGGAATAAAGCGTTTTTTGTTTCGTTCCCGCTCCGTCCGGCGGCTGTGGTTCATCGGAGCAGGAGAATATTTTTCCGGTATTCCCGCGGGGATTTTCCGTAATGATTGCGGAAAGTATTGGAAAAATAAAGCTGATCGCTGTAGCCGCATTTATGAGCGATTTCCTTGACGGGCAACCGGGTGTTCTCCAACAGCTTCAATGCATATTTCATCCGGTTTTCGGTCAGATAACGGATCGGAGAGGAATTCATATAATGTTTGAACTGCCATTGGAGCGTGCTGCGTCCGCAATGCGCGGCATTGCAGATTTCCTCCAGTGTCAGCGGCTGGGACAATTGCAGGCTGATGAACGTGACCGCCCGCTGCAGCTCCTCGGGATAGGGCTGCTGAATCGCACAATGGGAAAACAGCAGGAGCAGCTGATAAATCTTCGCACAGTATTCCCGGATATTTCCCTGATTTTTTTCCTCGGTCATTTTCCACAAAGATGCGAACAGACTGTCAAATTCGGCATTTCTGAAATCGTTCAGGACGCATACCTTGTCCAGATTCATCCCGGCCAGGTTGTTGCTCAGAATCAAGCCGCAGATGCCGAGATAATGCTTCAGCTCACCGCCGGACTGGAACTCTTGTCCGCCGGTGCCGGGCGTTTTTACGGAACAATGGCAAAACATCTCATGGCTTCGAAATGAAACCGTTTTTCCGGTATTCCCTGGGAGAACAGCCGTAGCGCCGCCGGAACGTGCCGGAAAAATAAAGCTGATCGTCATATCCGCACTTTTCAGCAATGTCCTTGATCGACAGAGGAGTGTTTTCCAGCAGTTTAAGAGCATATTTCATCCGGACTTCAATCAAATAACGGATGGGGGACATGTTAAGAAAACATTTAAACTGCTGCTGCATGGTGCTTTTTCCGCAATTGGCGCTGCGGCAGATTTTCTCCAAGGAGAGTTCCAGCGGAAAATTCCGGTTGATGAAGGTGATGGCTCGCTGGAGTTCTTCCGGATAAGGGGATTGAACAGCGCTGTCGGACAGCAGAAGCAGCATCTGATAGCTTTTCGCACAGTACTGCCGGGCTTTTTCCGGATCCTTTTCCACAGTCATGAAAAACAGCGACTGATATAATTCTTCAAACTCGGGATTCCGAAAATCCGGCAGAATGCTGACCTGATTCAGATTCATGGCGGCCAGGTTGTTATTCAAAATAATGCCGCTGATGCCGAAATGGCGTTTGCGGCAGCCGCTCTTCGTTTCAATCCGGTATTCTCCCGGCGGAATGATCGCCATGGCCCCGGACGGAATGATGTGCTGTTGTCCTTCCCTGCTCAGCACCAGTTCGCCTTCATCCGCAAACTGAACATCCAGATAAATGGTTTTCCGGTGATACATCCAGTATCCTTTCGGCCAGTCTGACCTTCCGATGAAGGACAACCACAGATAGGGAGGTTCCGGTGCATTCGGCAGCCAGGATATGGTATTGTTGGCAATTCGATTCCATAATTTTTTATTCCATTGGTCGCCTTCCATACATCACTCCTTATTTTTTGGGCAATATTCCATATTTTTCAGCTTTAATCGCATATTTTACAGGGTTTTATTCATTGTTTTTCAGAAACACAAGGGTTACATTATCTCATGTTCACAGAAAATGCAAGCTTGAATCGGAGAAAAAAAGAATTCCGAGATGATTTCCAAAGTTTTTGAGGTAATTTCAAAATTAAAAATTAAAAAGAGCCAAAACGTTTTGAAATTGACTCAGGAGGAAATGCAAAATGGTAAAAAAAATATTCGGGGGACTGCTGATAACAGCGGGTTTGTTATTGACAATCCCGGGAAAGAGTGAGGAAATGCATCTTGCCAAAGAATGGACCTTCCGGGAAGGCTCGGGTCAGGAAAAAGTCTTTCAGTTCGGGAAAAATCACGAGATCGATCTGGACCAGGTAGCCGGGCGGACCGGGAAATGTTACGACGAATGTGTGATCATCAATCATTTCGAACTGAAAAAAGAAACGAAACTGGGATTCGGTGCGGGTGCGGATTGGTGGTTCGAAGTAAAACTAAACGGAAAAACCCTTTTCTCGACTTTTCACAAGGGGAACTCCGGATTTCGGAATATTTCATATGGGAATTTTCGATTCTGCGGGACGGGAAAAGCGGGAAAAAACCAGCTGGAGATCCGGGTCAGGCGCGGCATTGCCAGCTGGAAATTCTGTCTGAAAGAAGAATCAGCAGAAATGGTCGATCCTTGCAGCGAGTTGACCATGGAAGCAGATGCCGGTCTTGTCATAGGAAAAATCAAGCCGATGAATGCGGTCAACAACGGACCGATCAAGGGGCGGTCCACTCAAACCCGCGGCAATTTTGAATCCTACCGCAAACTGGAAATACCGTTTGCGCGGAATCACGATGCGTCATTCTGCTCCGCTTACGGCGGGGAACATACGGTCGATGTACACGCGATTTTTCCGGATTTCTCCAAAGATGCCGATGATCCGGCGTCGTATGATTTTGCGCGGACCGACCGGTATCTGAAAACCATTATGGAAGCCGGCAGCAAAGTTTTCTACCGTCTGGGCAGCAAGATCGAACATGCACCCGAAAAATACGGCACGAAAGTTCCTCCCGATTTCAAAAAATGGGCGGTGATCTGCGAACATATCATCCGGCATTACAACGAAGGCTGGGCGAACGGGTTCAAAATGAACATCGAATACTGGGAAATCTGGAATGAACCGGATTTGCCGCCCGGACGGGATGGCTTATCCGCGACCTGGCAGGGAACTCCGGAACAGTTCTTCGAATTCTACCGGGTCACCGCTCTGCATCTGAAAAAATGTTTTCCGAAGCTGAAGATCGGTGGTCCCGCATTGGCCGGAAATCATGCCTGGACTGAAAAGTTCCTGGCTGCGATGAAAGCCCCGCCCCGTGTGCCTCTGGATTTTTTCTCCTGGCACTATTACGGGCGTACCCCCATTACGAGTGTTGAGATCGCTCAAATCATCCGTAAAATGCTGGATGAAAATGGTTATCGGAAAACGGAAAGCATTCTCAACGAGTGGAACTATGTTCGCGGCTGGGCGGACCAGTTCACTTATTCAGTTCAACAGATCATCGGATTGAAAGGCGCAGCATTCACAGCCTCTGTGATGAGTAGCTGTCAGGATGCTCCGGTGGATATGCTGATGTATTATGATGCCCGGCCAACGGTCTTTAACGGCCTTTTCGATTTCTATACCTACGCTCCGCTGAAGAGTTATTATTCTCTTCTCGCCTGGTCGAAACTGGTTCGTCTCGGGCAGCAGATCAAGGTCGACACGAAAAACAAGAACGGCATTACGGCAACCGGAGCGACCGATGGGAAAGGGCATGTCGGCATACTGGTCAGCCGGTTTTTCGAGCAGGACGATCTGCCGGGTGAGCTGCCCTTGACCCTGAAGGTCAAAGGGATCGACCTTCGCGGTGCGAAACTGTATCTGCTGGACGAAACCCATGATCTGACCGATGTCGCCTACCGGATGAATTCGAAAGGGGAAATCCTTTTCTCCATGAAAGCCAATACCGTTCTGTATCTGGAGGCCGGCAAAGAGTGATGGTCTGCGTTCCCGGAAACTTTAGACAAAAATCTCGCGGAGTCGCTTCCGCAGATAACCTCATGAGGTGAAAAAATGAAAAGGTGCGCTGTCTTTACTCTGACGCTTTGTTCCGTGGGAAACATTCTTTTTGCCGAAGCGGACAAAGCAGGGAGCGGTCCGGCCACGGACGGCAGAACGGAAAAATTGCTGGAACTGCGGGAGCGGATCCATGGCATTCTGGAAAAACGTTTTTTCTCCAGTGAGAATATCCTGTATGATTACGCCGGGCCGAATGGCGAAGTCGTCATTCCCACGGCGGAGGAATGCCTGGCCAACAAGCCGAATGCATTCGCCTGGAATACTCCAATAGAAAACGGCGGGTTTTTCAATGGGGACCTGCTGGCCGGTTTATGTGATCTGTATGAGAAATTTCCGTCCGAAAAGCTGGCAAAACAAATGCGGACACTGGCCCGCGGGTTGTATGTGCTCCAGGACAAATCGCCGGTCAAAGGCTGTATTCTCCGCGGCATCGGCAGCGATGGAAAAAGTTTTTATCCTGCGTCTTCCACCGATCAGGTCATCCCGTTTCTGCTGGGGCTTTGGCGGTATTCGCAATCCAAAGCTTCCACACCGGAGGAAAAAGCTGACTGCCGCCGCCGCTGTCGTGAAACCGCGCTGGCGCTGAAACAGAACCACTGGATCGTTCCTGGCGCCCGCAAAGGGTTTAATCGCGGGAATATTGCCAATAAAAAACCTTACGATATGTGTGCAATCCTGCTTGCCGCGATGATCCTCGATCAGACGGATCCGGACGGGATATCGGAATTCGATCGGATCTTTGAAGAAAGAAAAGATGCCGTATTTGCCGGATATCCGGACATCCCGGCAAATGACTGCTGGTTTTCTGCTCACAACTATTATATCCTCGCCATGGTGGCTGACGCCTATCCGGCGTACCGAAAGCAGGCCGATCATGCTTTGAAGATCACAGCAGAAGCCGCGTCGAAGTGGATAAGCTGTTGGAAACAGTATGTTCCCGGTCTCGCCTTCACTCCGGATTGGCATCCTTTGAATTCCCTCTGGCGTGAGCAGAAGAATTCGAAAGACGCAGTTGCAATCACCGGCGGCCCGTTTTGGAGTCTCTGGACGGAAACTTGTCCGGCTGTCATGAATGAGCGGCGCAGTATCATGTCCGCATTTGCCGCGGCCTGGATCGTTCTGATGTCCGGTGATCAGGAGATTATTGCGAAGGCGTTGCCGGATATTCTGGAGGCATTGGACCGGATCCCATTTGACAACTTGTATTATTCGCCGTTCTTTTTTGCGGAAAATGTAATTGCAAAAACAGTTTGTCTGCCGGCAGAAAGGACAGGAGCGGCTGAGGAAAATAATAGGAAATCGACATTTTAACAAGATGAGCCAAAACGTTTTGAAATTGGCTCTATTATCCTGATTCTGTCGGGAGGGAGGTCAACATTCTAAAACATGATTTTTCGAGACTTTTTTGAGAAAAAGTCGCACCCGATGCGTCAAGATGGGTTTGACGCTGAAAAAAACAGCTTTTTAACATGAAGAGTCAAGGCATTTTGAAATTGGCTCGGAAGACTGAAAAAGGAGAGATCATGAAAAACACTTCAAAACGGCACTGCATGATGTCCTTCGCAAGGCCCTGTTTCACGCTTATAGAACTCCTCGTTGTTATTGCGATCATTGCCATTCTGGCATCCTTGCTGTTCCCCGCATTGGCGATGGCCCGGCGGAAAGCCCAGTCCGCCGCCTGTACCGGCAATCTGAAACAGCTGCATCTGGCTTATACATCCTATGTGTCCGAAAACAGGGATTGGTGTCTGGCCGTGGAGGACCACAACCGCTCGAAAAACCCGTATTGGGGACAGATTTTGATTGAAAACAAATACACTTCCAAAGGCAAGGGTTTCAATTGCCCCAGTGACCGGTATCAGACAACCGGCGGAGGCGGTCAGTATGATTCTCACTACGGACTGCCGATCGGGACTTTTGGTCAATATCACATCAAAAGAGACGCGGTACCCAAGTCGCCTATTGCGCCCAGGATGAGTTTTCTGGCCCGCAGCCGTTATATCACCAAGACATGCCTTTTCGGGGAAACGGCAACCCGACAGAGCGGCACCTCCAACGATATCAGCAAGCGTTCCTATGTCACGAGAAGATCTCCCGGAATCTGGTTTTTCAACAACTCCAGCAAAGTTTATCCCATTCCGCTGAAAGGATGTGAAAATTATCCCTCGGATTATTCGATCTTCATGCGTCACGGTCACAGCAATTACGTGACAGTCAACGGAGCCGTGAGTGCCTACACTCAGCAGTTACGGGAGCTTTACACGGATGAAGTTTTCTGGCCGCAGCAGAACAATCAGGACCAGACGTGGGTTCATTACTGACAAGGAGAGTTCCGTTCTGCAATATGATTTTTCACAGCTTTTTTGAGAAAAATTGCATTGAGAAGATCAGGATCGGTTGCAGAAAGAGAAACGCAACGTATTGAAATTGATTCAAAAAAACAATTCATAAAAGGATAAAAGAGCATGTTGAAACACATTTCCATGATGCTGTTTTCCGCAGTCGTGGTGGCCGGATCGCTGCCGGCTGGTGAATATTCCCTTTGCAAAAATATGCGCTTCGACCGGGGAAAAGCAGTTCCATTCGTACAGCAGGAGCCGTTTTTCAAATTGGATTTCGGGGAAAATCCGGACTGCTGGGATTTGACCACTCGCAAAAATTATGCCGGTCTGCTTAAAATCAATCCCAAAGGGACTCTCTTCGGAGAGAAATGTCTTCTGGTCACTCGGCAGAAAAAGAATCAGGCGGTCGATACAGCCTGGAGTCTCAGCACCCGTCCGTACAACTGCGAGGCGGTTCCGGGTCCGATGTTCGTCACGGTCGTGGCCGCAAGTTCCGAAGACTTGGAAAAACTCCGGACGGTAGATTATCCGTGTCATATTGAATGGCGCGATGCGGAGGGAAAAACTCTTTCCTGCACCCCGATCTATTTTGCCATTGATTCCAAAAAATACACCGAATTTCAGAGCAAAGGCATCATCCCGGCCGGGACCAGCAGTTTTGTAATCCGCATCGGGATGGATACGCCCAACATCGGCGACGGACAGTTTTTTGCCGTCAAATCGATCCAGCTGATTTCCACGGCGAAAAATTTGAAATATTGCAGACAATATCATTTCGAGACTTCGCCCATGGCAGCCGGAGACGGCAAAATCTCCTGGAAAGCGGAAACCCCTTCCGGGACGGCCGTGAAAATTGCAGTTTCCACCGCTCCCGACGACAATGGAGTTCCGGGTCAATGGAGCGCATTCGGAAAGGAATATGCCGAAGCCTTTGTCGTCCGGGAACCGTGGGTCCGTTTTAAAGTCGTCCATTATACCGCGGGAAACCGTTATCCGACTCTGGATGAGTTGAATCTCGGCGGCCGGAAGGAATTTTTCTGGCATTCTCTCCGGGAAGCTCCGACTCCGCTGGTGGAAAACCTGACTTCGGTCGGCCCGACCGAAAACACAAGAGCCGATATTGTCCTCCGGATAACCTGTCCGACCCCGGTCAACTGGAACACGCTGAGCGTGACCGTGGACAACCGGGACGTGACTTCGAAACTGAACCGGAAAGGCGACATCGTCACCTATAAAACGGCTGTGCCTTACAAGAAGGGCCGGCATGTAATCAAGGTTTCAGTCGGAAATATTGCCGGAAAGACAGTCGATCAGATCAAATATCTGGTGATCGGGAAAAAACCGGCAGCCCCGCAAGTCACTCTCCGGGACGACGGCATGACGCTAATCGACGGGAAACCGTTCTTCCCGGTCGGCATATACGGTGTCTGGAAATGCGATTTCAACCGGAACGATTTCGACAACTGCATGAAAGGCCTGAAGGATGCCGGATTCAACTTGATTCATACCTACTACCGGGTGAACGATGTTCCGGAAGGCGAAGAATTCTTTGCCGCCGGACGGAAATACGGTCTGAAATTCTGGTTCAACGGCCGGGACCCGTTCAATCGTCATCTGCACCGGAAACACATAAAAAATCCCGACATCATCGTCTGGTACACCGGCGACGACACCTCTTCGCACACCACCCCGGCCAAACTGCTGGACGTGCATGACGGACTGAAGGCGGTGGACGGAACCCGGCTGACCGGTCAGGCGGACGGTGCCGGAGCCTACAAGAAAGTGACCAACTACCGCGACTTTGTGCTGAGCAGCGACATTTTTATGGCGGAAATCTATCCCGTCAACAAAGACACGCAGCTGGACCGGGAAAAATCGGTGGCGGAAGTTATCAACGACATGAAATCCTGTCTGTCAGACATTGCGGTCAGCCGCAGCCTGTCGCCTCGGGCAGTGTGGGCGATCATCCAGTATTTCGAAGGCTGGTCCGGCTGGAAACGTTTTCCTGAAGAAAATGAACTCCGCGCCATGAGTTATGCCGCGCTCATCCACGGTGCAAAAGGCATCATCTGGTACACCTACGGGAAAAACAGCTACAACCCGGAAAAGAAAATCAAAAAAGGCGGCTACGGCGTCAACAGCACACCCGAACGCTGGCGGATCATGACTTCGGTGTCCCGGGAAATCAGCCGGCTGATTCCGATTCTGACGGAACGGACTCCGGAACAGCAGCCGGCGCCTCCGACTGTCGTGAAGGGGCCGACGCAGGATTATTACGGCAATCCGTCCGTCACCGGACTGCTGAAAAAGCATAATGGAAAAAGATATCTTTTCGTGGTCAATGCGGTCAGAAAACCGGTGACTGCCCAATTTTTCCTCCCCGGGCTGACCTCGGGGAAAACCCTCTTCGATGATCGGGTCGTCCAAGTGAAGAACGGCGTTCTGACCGATGATTTCAAGCCTTACGGCGTCCATATCTATGAATTTTAACAGCTGAGGATACAGTCAGATGAAAGATTGTCATGTCCACCTGATGCCGCTCATCGGTCCCGCCGATCCGCCGGAAGTTTTTATGAAGAAAGCCGCAGATGCCGGGACCGACGGCGGCACCATCATGAGCCTGCCGCCCGCGTCTTTCCGGCCCGATCCGGAACGCTCCCAGCACTGGAAAGACCGGCTGGATGCAATTCTGGAATATACCTCCCACACCCCGGGGTTCCATCCGTTTTTCTGGATCGACCCCACGGAAGCTGACGCCTTCAAGCAGATTTCCGCCGCCGCGGAAGCGGGAGTCCGGGGGTTCAAATGCATCTGCAACCACTTTTATCCGGAAGAATGTCTCAAACAATTCACCGCCATTGCGGAAACCGGTCTTCCCATTCATTTCCATTCTGGGATCCTGTTCGATCATTATGCTTCCAGCAAATATGTCCGTCCGCTTGCTTTTGAACCGCTGCTGGAAATCAACAATATCCGGTTCGCGCTGGCCCATCTGGGCAATCCCTGGACGGATGAATGCGTGCTGCTTTATGCCAAGTTCCAGGCGGCCATGCGGAATGTTCCCGGAGT
>JAZUCR010000576.1:0-3406 GCA_045639225.1 Victivallales bacterium | reverse complement strand
TGGACGCTATGACCGCTTCCATCGAAGAAGTGCCCTATGCGCTGCTGCACCATATCGTGAACCGCATTACCAATGAAGTCAAGGGCGTGAACCGCGTTCTCTTCGACCTCACTCCCAAGCCCACCGGAACCATCGAGTGGGAATAATATAAACTGGCTTACAAGTGCCCGAAAACCCTTGGAAACAAAGGGCTTTCGGGCACTTTGTGCTTTGATGAAAATCGCTCTGCAACACTTTTGCAACAAGTAAAGCGAGAAAAGTAAAGAGGAATAATTGCTAGTGGCTAGCAACCTGATAAGCGTCCCTCGTATATTCTGCGTCATGGAAAAAACGCCTCCGCATCGGAAGATGCGGGGCGTTTTTGTTCTTTGAACGATCCGGTTTCTCTGTCAGAAGATCAATACCGGTTTTCGCGGTAAAATTCGATCAGTTTTTCCAGAGGCATCGGCCGTGCCAGGGCGAATCCCTGGATACGGTCCACTCCCTGTTCGGTCAGATTCTGTACTTCTTCCTGCGTTTCGGCTCCTTCGGCGATGACCGTCAGATCCATGGCGTGGAAGAGTCTGGTCAGCGTATGCAGCGTGGTATAGTCCGGACGGCCGTCTTTTCCGGTATGCACCAGACAGGGGTCCAGCTTGATTACCTGGAAGGGCAGCTGCAGCAGGCAGTTGAAATTGGAGTAGCTTACGCCGAAATCGTCCAGGAAAAAACGGAATCCGTTTTGGGTCAGTTCCTGCATGATGGTCTGCGTCTGCCGGAAATTCTCCAGAATTGCCCGTTCCGTGAATTCGATGCAGATGCGCCGGTGATCGATTCCCGCCTGATCCACGATTCCCGTGAAACGGGGCATGAATCCCTTTTCAAGCAGCTGGGTCTGCGGCATATTGATGGAAACGCAGATGTCTCCCAGTTCGGGCGTGGTTTTCAGGATTCTGCAGACTTCCTCCAGAACAAACCACGTAATCGGGGAAATCAGACCGGTCTGCTCCGCAAGAGGAATGAATTCTCCCGGGCTGATCATTTTTTCGTCGGAGTCGTGCAGCCGGATCAGCGCTTCCATGGAGCAGAATCTGCCCGTTGCCAGACATTTCGTCGGCTGGAACCAGACTTCAAAGCCGTGTTCGCGGTCGATTGTCTGGAGCCGTTCAATCAGATACCGTCTGCGCTTTACTTCGCGGCTGTCGTCGCATCCGCAACGGATATAGAACTGATTCATGCCGTGGGCTTTGCTGACGGCATATTCCATCGTTTCATAAAGATCCGTGGCGGCGTTTTCGCTTCCGTCGGCAACATAATGTGCCACAATGTAGTCGAGATCGACCTGCTGATCCACGCACCGGACGCCTTTTTCCAGAAAGTCCAGAAGGCTGCCGCACTGTTTTTCGGAGGTGTTCTGATAGGTATAGCGGAGCACCAGAGCGAAAACGGTTCCGTTCATGTGGAACGTCATGCTGCCGTTCAGCAGTTTTTCCAGAGAAAACGCAAACTGATACAGGATTTCGTCCCCGAATTTGTTCCCGAATTTCTGGTTGATCGCGCTGAAATTCTTGATATTGATCAGAAAAATCTGAAACGGTTCTCCTGCGGAAATGCGGTGGTCCACTTCCGTGAAAAAGCGATGGCGGTCATTCAGCTGTGTCAGGGAGTGAACGCCCTGCCGCTGTCCCTGGAAGGTCAGCAGGAGGACGGTGTTGACCAGAGCGATGATAAAGCTGTTCAGCATGAGGTCGGGGTGAATCCGGTGGATCACCAGGCACAGCAGAACGGCCGGGGAAATCATCAGCAGGGCACGCCGGAGCGTATTGCTGGCGGTCTCCCTGTTCCGCATAAAACAGACAAGAACCAGTGCCAGCTGCAGAAGTGCGGCAATGTATCCCAGCGAGTTCAGAGGGCCGCGGCAGTAGGTTCCGTCCTCGAGAAAGTAGAACAGCCACCGTGTCCGCAGATTTGCGGCAACCAGCGCGGTATAGACGATGAAAATCGCCGAGATTCCGATGTACGCGCGATGCAGACAGTGCCGTGCATGGGTATGTTCCAGAATTTTAAGGAACATATACAGCGCAAGCAGGGAGGTTGTCACAATGGCGCTGAGAAAATACAGGGTGTTGACGAGCATATTTTCCCACAGAGGAACTCCCGTCTTCTGCAGGAAGTACCCTGTGAACAGGTCCGTGATGGCTGTTACCGCCGTCATCGCCAGAGCCGCAACGAAAAGTTTGCTGGAGACGGACATATAGCGCACGCTGATCTTGCTGTCAAAGAAGAACAGAAAAAGGACAATGACCAGCCCGAGCGCGAAGTAGTCACCTACAAAAATCATGATGACATAAATCTCCTTTTTTCAAAGACGATTGCTGATAATTACAGATATCGGGCAAAAATGAATTGTGTCCGCTGTAATTTTACTCCTTTTTGCGTTGTAATGCAAGATATTTCCTGTTTTTCTTTTTCTTTTTTACGAAAGAGGGAGGGGATGCCCGGTTCTGCTGCGGGGGAAGATCAGATTTCCGTGATCATGTAACGGTTTTCTTCGCCTTCGCACATTGCGGGAAGGGTATGATAGGGAATTCCGTCGATGACGGATTCCCTGCCGGGGTGATAATGCCCCTGAAAGACCGCTTTGACTTTGCCGGAATCCCGGAGAATTTTTCGGATTTCCTCCGCGTTGCGGATAATGTGGTGACTTTCCACCGTCGGGTCGAGGTTCTGGTGAACGAAGACGTAGGCTTCTTCCGTTTCCGGCATGGCGAGGGTATCCCGCAGGAAATCCCGCTGTTCCGGAGGAACGAAGGCGTTCGTCCAGTCGAAGGCATTGCGGCGGTAGACTTCGCCGGTGTCGGCGAAGTTGGCGTCGAGGAAGATCAGCGTTTTCGTACCGAAGCGGCGGACGAACGCCGCGGAGCCGGGATCGTCTCCCGTGAGGCGGCGGAATTCATCCAGAGGGAAATTCTGATAATCGTGGTTGCCCGTCACGAAGCTGCACGGGATGCCGTACGAGCGGATCATCGCGGCGAGATTTGTCAGGACGGCGGTGTTTTCCTCCATGGTGTCGCATTCGTCCACGAGGTCGCCGAGGCAGATTACATATTCCGCGCCGGCTTCGCGGAAGGCTTCCATGGCGGCGCGGATCTTTTCAAAGGACATCGACGGACGGCGGGTACCGCAGGCCGTGTCCTTTGTGCTGGTATGCGCGTCGGTAAACAGACCGAGTTTCATGTGTACTTCTCCTTTGCGGAATTTGATTCTGTCCATAGTATAAAACAAACCCGTCCCCCTTGCAAGAGGGGGACGGAATTTTGAGGAGGAACGCTTAATTCCATGTTTTGAATACGTCTGCGGGATTTACAGCCTTGCCGTTTTTGCGAACTTCAAGGTGGAGATGATGACCGGAAGCGTTGCCGGTTTT
>JAZUCR010000575.1:0-16399 GCA_045639225.1 Victivallales bacterium | reverse complement strand
AGGCCGGCGGCATCGACCATATGGGCCATGGCGCAGCCGGCATGCGGCGCGGGGATCAGCACGGTTTTGTCCGGCGAAAGCACTTTGGCGGTTTCCGCCATGAAGGAGACACCGCAGAAAAGGATGACTTTCGCCTGCGTTTCCGCGGCGCGAATGCTTAATTCGAGGGAATCTCCGGTATAATCGGCGATATCCTGAACTTCAGCCAGTTCATAATTATGGGCAAGGATCACCGCGCCGCGTTCTTTTTTCAGCGCCTCGATCCGTTCGATCATGACATGGTTTTCCAGAAAAGCCATCAGGAGTTCCCCCGAATCGTTGTTTCGGTTAAATTTCCGCGTTGAGGATCAGACCGAGGACTTCGGCGGCTTCGCCGGAGGTCACATCTTTCTGCCAGAGTTCGGCAAAACCTTTGCGGATGGCTTCCGGATCGCTGCCGAATTCCTTGCGGGCCGCCAGCAGCGCGCCCTTGGCGAAATTGACCGGCTTGACGCCCTGGCTCAGAGCCAGACGCATGGTCCCGACCGTGCGGTCATCCCAGGACAGTTTGCGCGGGATGTCGCGAATCACGCGTTCGATCGCATCGGAAAGATACGGATTCTGCATGCGTTCGATCAGACCCTCGGCATATTTGCGCATGCCTTCGGCGGTGAACATGTCATCGACGCCGGCATATTTGCGGCAGAGCGCCACACCGGATTCTTCGATGAATGCTTTGCGGCCGATTTCGACCAGTTCAGGATGCTGTTTGAGTTCGGCCATGGTGCGCAGGCCCTTGGAGGCGCCGAGCATGCCCAGCAGGAAGTGCGTGGCATTGTGACCGTAAAGCTTGGCGAATTCGAACGGGAACAGATCTTTTTTCTCGTAGAGGTGTTTCACCTGACGGTTTTCCACGCCGGGCGCGGAGGAGATCAGGATCCAGTTGAATTCTTCGACCAGGTGGGCACGGTCCATGCCGGGAGCCAGCGGGACCAGATTGCGCTTCGCCACGTCTTCGCCGCGGGCCACATCGCTCATCTTGCCGATCACGGTGTTCAGATAGTAGGTATTCGGGAAGGCTTCGCCGACTTCCTTTTCCAGTTTTTCCGCGGCATGATTGTCATTTTCCGCGGTGTAGATGTAACGGGTGGCGTTCGGGTTGCGGCGGAATCCCTCTTTCAGCCAGGCGGCGGTCGGTCCGAAGAATTTCACACTCGGCAGCGCAGTAGCGATTTCGGTGGCATTGGCAGCCGCATCGATCAGTTTTTCGAGTTCATCGGGTTTCGCGGGACTGTAAAGTTCCAGATTGCAGCAGGTCTCCTGATACACATGATCGGGAGCGGCAATGTTGATCGTGATCTTGCCGCCGCCCTGGTTGACCGGGTTTTTCACGTTTTCATCGACTTCCGCCACGACGATGCGGTCGAAGCCGCCCTTGGATGCGCCCGAGACAAAGATTCCTGTCTGGATGGGGCCCAGTCCGATACCGAGAAAAATTTTCATGTTGCACCTTTCCTTTTTCGGTTAGTTGGTTGAACGGAAAATCATGCTGTAATATACTTCCTGTCCGGCCGGTTTGCAATCCTCGAATTCGACCCTTTTACGAAAAACATTACCCTCAAGATAACTTTTTGGTGATATTTTTCCGTTTCCTTCCTTGAAAAAGGTTGAAGTAGTGCTATCTTTAAAACCCGGTATATAAAAGAGAAGTCAATCTGAACGAAAAAAGAAGTTTTGGAATGATGAAAGAGTTTCCCGCCAGAAATTATGCCGCAGTCCTGCTGTGCGTCTTCTGCCTGTCCGGAACAGCGTTCGGTGCAGAAGAGCCCGCGCGGCCGGTCCAGAAAAAGGATCAGGAAAAAGCAGTTTCGGAATTGAACAAAACCTCCCGGAAAACGGCTGGAAATACCGGTAAACTGGCGGTGATCAAGCGGCTGGAAGCATTGTTTACGGGCCAGACCAATCCGGTGATCGCCTCGACGCAGGAATTCAAACCGCGTCCGGCCTATCTTTCGGTACATGAGCTGCCGGGGAATGAAACGACTCCGGCCCGCAGTCTGATCATCTACCGGCTGCGTTTCATGGCGGCGGATTCCAAAACCCAGGATGCGATCGAAGGGATCATCGGCGAAACCGGCACGGTGGAAATTTCCGAAAAACAGAACACCGTGGTGATCAACATACCGAAAGACCGCACGGAAGCGGTCAAAGGCGCCCTGCTGGCCTTGGATCAGCCGATTCCGCAGGTCCTGGTGGAAACCCAGGTCATCGAGATCATGATCGAACAGGGCGAAGAACGTGATGTTCAAATGCAGTATACCGAAAAGGACGGCAAAACCGGCACGATCGATACCTACGGGTATAATCTCAGCGCGCCCGGACAGTCCGGCAATAACGGTCAGACTTCCGGCTTCAACTTCTTCCCGGTCTCGAAAGTCTATTCCGACGGCGGATTCCGTCAGTTCCGGCTGGCGCTGAACTGGCTGGCGACCAGTACCGATGCCAAGATCCTGGCCTCCCCGAACCTGATCGCCGATCTCGGCACCAGTGCCAAGATGACCACCGGCGAAGAGATCCCCTATGCCGAAGCCGCCGTCACCAACACCGCCGTGTCGCAGAACATCAAATTCAAAACCACCGGCATCAATCTCTCGATCAAGCCGGTCATCATCAACGAAGACACGGTCCGGCTGGAGATCAAACCGGAAATCACCCTGGCGGTGCGCTATCAGACGTTCGAAACGCAGGATGCCAAAAGCACCGTGCCGGTCGTCTCGATCCGGAATATTTCCACCACGCTGACCGCAGCGGACGGCGAGATCATCATGCTCGGCGGTCTGTATTCCAGCGAGATCACCGAACAGCTCCGCAAGCTCCCGGTCCTCAGTGAGATCCCGCTGATCGGCGATGTCTTCACCGCCAAGTCAAAATCCGTCAACGACAAACAGCTGCTTTTCTTTATGAAGATTCACATTCTGAAATCGCCGTATTCGGTTCTGGTCGATCCGGAAAAGAATGCCGCGGTCATTCAGGATATCGGTCACTCGGTCCGCGATTCCGGGACCCTGTTCAATGTCAAACCCCGCGCTCAGCTGGAAGACCGCAGGATGTTCTACACCATCGACGATATCCTGCATCCCAAATCCAAGAGTTATTTCGAAAAATGGCTGGGGAATGAATCCGGAGAAGAAAAACGGCCGGCTCCGCGCCAGCTTCAATACGGACCCGTCAAAGACCAGACCACCGAAGCTGAAGCCAAAGGAAAATAAATCATGGCAGGATGGAATTGGAAAGGGAAAAAGACCTTCATCCTGGCCCTGATCGTGATCGCGGCTGGTGCGGCTGCCGTTTATTACTTCGGCATCCGAGGCAGCGATCAGACAGCGGATAACCCGAACCAGGCTCCTGCCAAGGCGCCCGACCGGATTTATCCGGTAAAACGCGGCGATATGGTCATCGGCATCATGCTCCGCGGCAGCGTCAATGCCAAAGTCAAGCACAAGCTCGCTCTGGAAGCGCCTTTCAATACCAAGCTGGTCAAAGTCGTCGATGAAAACGCCAAAGTCAAAAAAGGCGATGTGGTGGCCGAATTCGAAACCGCCGACCTGCTGCTCCGGGTGGAAGATTACAAACTCACCATCGAACAGACCAAAAAAGACCTGGCCATCGCGCTCGAAGAACGTGAAGTCCTGAAAAGCACCAACCAGGAAGACCTCCGCACCGCCCGGGACAAGGTCACCCAGTGTCAGGATGATTATTCGCGCTATGTCCGGCTGGAAGGACCCCGCGACAAGGATTCCCAGACTTTGGCCGTGGATGATGCCGAACGCGCTTTGTCGGAAGCGCAGACCGCCTATAATACTGCCAAGGAAAGCTATGACGGTTCCATCTTCTCCGACTCCGAAGCCGAGGCCAAAGCCAAAGCGGAAGTCGAAAAGGCCCAGAAAAATGTCACTTCCGCCGAAACCAAACTCAATTCCGCATTGCTGGCCAAAAAACTGTTCAAGCGCTACACCTATCCCAACAAACTCCGCGATCTCCGCAATAAACTCGCGCAGGCCAAGCTCGGTTACGAAAAGACCCGCGTCCGCACTCAGTCCCTGCTGACCCAGAAAAACAATCAGATCTACCGGCTGGAAATCACCATCCGCAACAATGAACGGCAGTTCGAACGCCATTCGTCCTGGATCCCGATGATGCAGCTGATCGCGCCCGTGGACGGCATCGTGACCTACGGCGACCCCGACCGGCTCTGGGGCAATCCCGAGGTCAAAGTCGGTATGGACGGACGCCGCAAACAGGTCATCATCACCATCCCGGATATGAGCCAGATGATCGTGGACGTCAATCTGCCCGAGCAGTACCGCACCAAGGTCGGCATCGGCGACAAAGTCATCATCACCCCGGAATCCCTTCAGAATGTCAAGATCCGCGGTCATATCGAATCCATTGCCGCCCTGCCGGTCCACACCATTCCGTGGGACAAAAGCACACCGAAGATCTACCGGACCGTGGTCGCTTTCAACGGCCGCAATTCGAGGATCGTCAGCGGTATGAGCGTCCAGGTCGAGGTCGTCTCTCGGATCCTGCATAATGTGATCTCCATTCCGATCGAAGCGGTGTTCGAAGAAGGCGGCGAACTGCTGGTATACCGCAAAACCATTTCCGGTCCGGAAAAAGTCCGCGTCAAAATCGGTTCCTCCAGCGATAATGCAGTCGAAATCATCCAAGGTCTGAAAGAGGGCGATGAAGTCTTCCTTTACCGTCCGTTCCAGGCCAAATCCAGCTGACCAAAATGACTGATCCCGCGCCCGCTCAAGAAGCACTTTACCTCAACGACATCCGGAAGACCTATTACACCGGAACCGTGGATGTCCCAGTCCTGAAAGGGGTCAATTTCGAGGTCCGGCGCGGCGAATTCATCGGCATCATGGGATCGTCCGGATCCGGCAAATCCACGCTCCTCAATATCCTCGGTCTGCTGGACAAGCCGACCGCGGGCGTTTACCGTCTCGACGGTCAGCCGGTGGAGACGCTGTCCGACCGCGAACTGACCACGATCCGCAACATCAAGATCGGTTTCGTGTTCCAGTCGTTCAATCTGTTTCCGCATCTGACCGTGCAGGAGAATATCGAAGTGCCGATGATGTATGCCGGCGTCGATCCCAGGATCCGGCACCGGGTCTCGGCTGAAATGGCGGAGAAAGTCAAGCTGGCGCACCGGCTGGACCACCGTCCGACCCAGCTCTCCGGCGGCGAATGCCAGCGTGTAGCCGTAGCCCGTTCCCTGGTCAACAATCCCACGTTCATTCTCGCCGACGAACCCACCGGAAATCTGGATGAAAAAACCGGCAACGAGATCATGGGACTGTTCCACGAACTCCACCGGGCCGGCACCACCATCGTCATGGTGACTCACAACCCGCAGTATGAACCGGAATACGACCGCGTGATCTACCTCCGCAACGGCCGCAAATGGCGTGTGATCGACAATGTCAATCATAAGACGGAGGAATTCGAAACATGAAACTCCGTGATTCGCTCTGGCTTTCCTTCCACAATCTGATGCTGCATAAGATCCGGTCCGTGCTGACCTCGCTCGGCATCATTTTCGGCGTCGGCAGCGTGATCGCCATGCTTTCGATCTCCGAAGGCGCCAAACGCGAAGCGCTGGCCCAGATCGAATCCATGGGCGTGGATAAGATCCTGATCGCCACCCGGAAACCGCCTTCCGCAGGCAAGGACGAGTCCGAAAGTTCCAACAACAGCAATCTGGAAACCTATGGTCTGACCGAAGTCGACCGCAATCATATCCTGCACATGGACAACGTGCAGTCCATCGCCACCTCCCGGAACGCCCGGCTGACCATTCTCCGCGGCACCATCCGGCTGGATGTGGCGCTTTTCGGCGTCACGCTCGATTTTCTGGAGGAAAGCCGCTCCGAGATCGTCCGCGGCCGCTGGCTTTCGCCGCTCGACGGCGACCGCAATGTCTGCGTGATCGGCATGGATGCCCGCCGCGCGCTGTTTTCCATCACCGAACGGAACATCCTCGGCAAAGTGATCGGCATCGGCGACAATGCATTCGTTATCGTCGGCGTCCTGGAAAATCAGAAAGGCACCACCATCGAGGGCATGGGGTCTCCGAATGCCGGTATTTTCATCAGCAGAAAGGCCAGCGATTCCATTTTCGGCAAGGTTGCCGTCCAGCGCGTCGGCCGCCGGACCATGCTCGAAGTCGTCGAATACGATACTTTCATCGTCAAAGTCATCGATGTCAGTTATATCGATTACACCTCCAAACGCATCGCGGCGTATCTGAATAAAAAACACAATGTGAAAGACTGGGAAATGACCGTTCCGCTGGATATCCTGAAGCAGCGCGAGCAGACGCAGAACATCTTCACGATCGTCATGAGTTCGATCGCAGGCATTTCCCTGCTGGTCGGCGGCATCGGTATCATGAACATCATGCTCGCGAACGTGTATGAACGCCGCAAGGAGATCGGCACTCGCCGTGCGCTCGGCGCCCAGAAAGGCGACATCATCCGGCAATTCCTGTTCGAAACGATTTTCCTGACTTCGATCGGCGGCTCCATAGGAGTCGGCATCGGTCTGCTGATCGCCAAAGTGGTCACCGAGTACGCCAACTGGCCGGTCGCATTTTCGATCTGGTTCATTCTGCTGGCGCTGATGATCTCCGCGGTGATCGGCATCATTTTCGGAACCTATCCGGCCTGGAAAGCCGCCCAGCAGAACCCCATCGACGTCCTGCGCGCCGAATGATTTGCAGTGTGTTTTTTCCCGGAATCGGGACTGTACCGACGGTTTTTTTTAATTTGGATTGGATTTTTCGGAAAAACGGCTTATATTATCGGTGAGGTGTCAGCAGGCAGCCGCCGGTTCTTCGAACTGGAGGAAAGTCCGGACTCCGCAGAGCAGGGAGTCCCCATTCAATGGGGATGCCGGGGACTATATGCCCCGGAAAGGAAAGTGCAGCAGAAAACAAACCGCCGGATGAAAGTCCGGTAAGGGTGAAAAGGCGGGGTAAGAGCCCGCCGGGAGCCGGAGTGATCCGCTCCGTCTTTGTAAACCCCTCCCGGAGCAAGACCAAATAGGGGATGAGCTGCTGCTCGCAGCGTCTGAATCCCGGGTACTGGTCGCATAGACAGATGGTTGCCGCTCTTGCAAAAGAGAACAGAATCCGGCTTATCGCTGGCACCTCGTTTTTCCGGTCATGGGCAGGAAAGGGAAAGTCAACTGAACACGGAGCCGAGAACATGAAAAAAGAAATGTTTGTCACCGCCGGATTATGCCGCATCAAGGATCAAATCGCCAAGGCGGCGGAAAATCCGGCAGAGCAGGATGCGAAAACGGGCGAGACTCCCGCCGAACCCGAACATCCGGTGTCCGTTTTTGACGGTCTGCCGGCGGAAACCGCCAAAGCCTTGCGGTCCCGCTGGCAGGAATATGAACATTTCCGTCAGGATCTGACGGTCCGTCTTCACGAACTCGCCGCCCGGATCGCGAACCAGTGCGCGGAAACGGAAAAGACTGCCGCCGACCTGCAGAAAATGAAGGAGGGAACGGCCCGCCTGCTGGAAAGTCTGGAAAAGCAGCCGGAACTGGATGAGTATTCGGCCGATTTTCAGCTCCGGCTTTCCGATAATTTCCGCCGGCTGGAACATCTGCGGATCGAACTGACCGACATTCAGCTGCCCGCAACGGAGAAAACGGCGGCCAATCAGTCCCGTCAAAATGCTTTCGCCGAGCTGGATTCGGTCACTTTCGGACAACTGTTCCGGCTCGGAGCCGCCTTCCTGCTGCCGCTGATCCTGACGATCCTGTTCAGCGGTCTGCTGCTGATTCTGGCCATTGTTCTGACCTTCCGGGTGAATCTATGAAAAACTGGCAGCAAAACCGCTGGAAAATCGACTACGGGGAAAATGCGCCGGACCGCCGCGTCGTTTCCATGTATCTGCAGGCCGAATATTTCCGCAGAAAAAACCGTCTTCAGAATCTGAACAGTCCGAAAAAAACCGGACGGCTGATTCTCTATGGTTTGTCCGGACTTCTGTTCGCCATCGGATTGTTTTTCGTCTGGTTCTGATCGGGAACACGGTTCTGCTTCATTACCTCTTCCCAGCTTCGGACCACAGTCGTGGAAAAATCCATCCAGAAGCGGACGTTCCGAGTGTCGCGGTACCGTTGATTCTCCGCAAGAAACAGCCAGCAGAGCATGAGATCGCGGTCGGAAAGATCCTGCCGGGTCAATGCAGCATTTTTCTTCAGGCGGATGCTGCGGAGACGTTCGCCCAATCCGAACGGAAACGGAAAAATCATTCGTTTCCCGATAAGGCTCAATTCGTTCAGATCGATACCGGCAGGGATTTTCCGGGTATCCGCAGCCGCGGCATCCGCTAAAATGCGGTCAATATTCCGCCGCAGCGGAACTTTTACCGATTCCGAAATTTCCAGGGCGGCATTCCGCGCACCGGAAGCCATGGATTCCCGGATCATTTCGCCCGCGGCATGGATCCCGACCGGAACCGCCAGCAGTGCCGACTGAGACATATCCCCGGCGGTCCGCCGGAAATCGGCTTTTCCTTCCTTCAGGGTATCGTAAAAATGATCCCGCAGTTCTCCTGCGATCAGCAGGGCAATGGTCGAGGGGGTGGCGATTTCACGGATCTTATAACTGATCAAAGCTGAATACAGCGAAAAAAACACGAGGATGATGACGCAGAAATATATCATATACCGCAGAGAATTGCGATAATTCCGCCGCCGTTCCTTGAGTTCGATCGTCAGCTGATCCAATCTGTCCTGAAGCTTCTCATTCATGATCCGGTCTTCCAGTCTCTTTTTTCCAGTCATTCAGCCGGCACACCACACATTCCAGCAGAGATTCGAGCAGCCGCTGTTCCACCGTATCCAGCGGTTCGCCGGATAATTCCCGGTACTGATCGGTTTTCCGCAAATCCAGGGCTTCCGCTTGAAAAAGGTCAAAAGCTTCCCGCCCGGCGGTTTCCGGATTGCCGAACACGGCATCCGTTACTGCGGCGGACAATTCCACATTCATCTGCCGCAGCTGAACCAGATGCCGGGCAGCCGGTTTCAGTTTTTTCTCCCGGAGATACAGCCTGGTTTCCGCCGCCAGTTGTTTATAAAGCCGGCTTCGGAAATCTTTCCGGAGTTCTTCCCGGGCATAGGCGCTCAGGGACCGGACTGCAATGCGCAGTTCCTGCCGCAGCATGGGTTTCCGCCGCTGCAGTTCCCGCCGGATCTCTCCGACAAAATACTCGATCAGTTTCCGGTCATACTTCCGGTTGACTCCGAAATGATATGGATTGCCCAGAATCAGCCGGTTCTGATCCACCACTTCCTGCATCAGCAGACGTTTCGGATAAGTCCGGAAAAAAAACACCAGCCCGATGATGAAAAAAGTCAGGACCGTCAGCATCAGCAGAACGGTGCAGGCGGATACCAGAAACTGCCGGCGGCGCAGACGTTCCGCTTCCTGAAGCAGTTTTTCCAGCTCCTCCAAACGTTCCACTATCTGTTCATCGGCTTCATTTTGAACTGAGATCTCCGGAATCGGCGGCATTGAGCTTCTCC
Organism: Victivallales bacterium; assembly: GCA_045639225.1. Classification (GTDB taxonomy): domain Bacteria; phylum Verrucomicrobiota; class Lentisphaeria; order Victivallales; family UBA1829; genus SIG94. The sequence continues at coordinate 6,802 of JAZUCR010000575.1, read as the reverse complement.
AGTTTTTTCAGACGTCTTTTTTCTTTATTCAAGCGGTATTCGATCACCATTTTTCGGACTGCGTAATAGCAGATCGGCGTAGAAATAAAGGCCAGCAGAAAACCGCCGATGAAAAACGCTGCGATCAAATCTTTCCCCAGCCCGAACAGCGTTTCATAATCCTGGTTCTCAAGGACCTCATTCAGTTGTGAGCGAATCGTCGAAAAACTCAGCGGCTTACCGATCAGAAAACTCCCCAACCAGCATTGAAACGGGTAGATCACAAATATGGTGAAGTGGTTCGTAGTCATCGTTCCCACAACCGCACCCAGCTTGGAACCTTTCATCAGAAAAGCCAGCGGCACCGAGACCACCAGCTGCAGTCCGAAAGGCATGGCAAAACCAATGAACATCCCGATCGCCCAGCCCCGGGCAACATACTCCGGAGTCCCTTTTTCACGCACTGCTTTGTTATAGTAATACCGGAACAGCCGACGTACCCTTGCTGTCCAGTTTTCTTTCCCGTGCACCACTTTCAAACTCTCCTTAAATCACCTCAAAACGCAATCTTTTCAGAATATCAGACACCGTTTTCGGCGCCGAGATCCGATAAGAATCGAATTCCCGCCGCAGCGGATAACTGCCCCGCTGCTTTTCAAATTCGGCCGGAGAACTGCGTAAACGGCGGTCATCCGACACAATGTCATAGGAAGCAGTCACCGCCCGGCACAACAGCTCCATACGGCTTGCTCCAGCCTGAAAATACGGCATCAGATCGATCGTCCGCGACTCCGGCAGCGGCGGCCGCTGCAGTACCGCCGGATCGAATTTCTTTTCCAGTTCGAAGTATTTCACCAGCGCCAGAATGCTCATCGCCGTGCCATTCGCTTTACCGTCTGCGGAATAACCCGCGATATGCGGCGTGGCAAAATCCAGCAGTCCAAGCAACTCCAGGTCGATATCCGGCTCGTTTTCCCACACATCCAGAGCCGCACCGGCCAGTTTTCCATCTTTCAGTGCCCGTTTCAATGCGCCGTTGTCACACACCTCGCCGCGCGAACTGTTGATGAAGAACGGCCGTTTTTCCAGCCGCTTGAAAAAACCTTCATCGGCATAATGAAAGGTTTTATCGGTTCCTTCCGTGTTCAGCGGCACATGACAGGTGATGAAATCCGCCTGACGGCAGATTTCTTCCGCCTCGGTGAAAGCCGCCTGCCCTTCCCGGCGCGCCCGCGGGGGATCGTTCAGCAGCACGCGCATCCCCAGCGCCTGCGCATTCCGCGCCACTTTGGAACCGACATTCCCGACCCCGATCACGCCGAGAGTCCGTCCCTCCAGCTCCAGATTGCCGCGGCGGGCCTGATTCAGCAGCAGCGAGGTGATATATTGCGCCACCGACTCCGAATTGCAGCCCGGCGCATTGGTCCACCGGATCCCCGCCGCATCACAATATTTCGTATCAATATGGTCGTAACCGATCGTCGCGCTGGCAATGAATTTCACCGCCGTACCTTCCAGCAGTTCCGCAGTGCATTTGGTCCGGGTGCGGGTCAGCAGCGCATCGGCATCCAGCAGTGCCTCCTGGGTGATTTTTCCGCCCGGCAGATAGACTACTTGCGCAAAAGGTTCCAGGATCCCTTTCAAAAACGGGATTTTATCATCGGCAACTATCTTGATCATCGTTTTTCAATCCTTTCAGGTTCCGGCAATTTTGATCACCAGATTTTCCAGCGCGAGCCGCATATCGCCGCCGGTGACCATCTGTTTGTTCGCCGTGAAAATGGCACCGAGTGCCCGCGAGATCTCCTCGTCGCTGAACCGCATCGAATTCTCCCACTGTTTGAACGCACGGAACGGATGCTGGAAAAAGAAACTGCTGTTGTTCTCCGCTCCTTTGCGCGACTCGAACAGATTGTAAAAAAAATCCGCATTCGCACGGGAAGGAATCGAATACCGTTCCGATTCGCACTTGGCCAGCAGCAGATTTTTGAACTCGGAATTGGTGACCGCGATCAGCACCAGTTCACCCCGGCCGCCCGACGAGCCGGACTCCTGTTCCAGGGTCTCCAGAATGCTCGGGATCATCGAAAGCGCTTTCGGCGCATTTTTCGAGGCCAGGGCAGAGGAAAATTCCCATGCCAGCGTTTCCGTGCTCCGGCTGCAGATCGTCAGACAGTCTTCCAACGTGATCTGATTGTTGGTCCCGGCATACGAAACCAGCTTTTCGATCTCGGTTTTCAGCCTCGCGGCATCCCCGCCGATGGTCTCCGCTAGGAAAGACGCCCCCTGCTCGTCGATCCGCTTGTCATAATGGCTGATCAGCTCCCGGACTTTCCGGTGCAGCAGCTGCATATAACCTTTTTCTTTCGGGTCGGCTTTTTCATGCCACTCCGATATGCCTCCGGAATCCTTAGCCAGTTTATCGCAAAGTTTGTAGAAGGCTTTCCGGCGGTCAAATCCGGCACCGTCAATGACCACGTTCAATTCCTTCGGCAAACCTTCCCGCAGGAAATCGCTGATCTGGTCGATACGGCTTTTCTTTTTCTTCGTTGATGCTTCCCCGAGAGCATCGTCGAACTTGTTGAAATGCTTCAGCCAGACATATTTTTCCGGGGAAAGAAAAGGCGGCGTTTCCAGCGCAGCCAGAAAACGCTCCAGCACGGGTCCGAATTTTTCCGAGTCATCGTCCCCGCGGATGATTTCCAATCCGGTATTCTCTTCCGGATTTTCACCGCACAGGGACACGATCAGCTCGTAAGCCCGCTCCTTGATGGTGAAATCCTCATTGCCGGAGATCAGAAACAGCTTCCCCATCGTCCCACCGTCTTGCTTCAGTCGATCCCCGGGATGAAGGTTTCTTTGCCCGTGAACGAGGCAATGGTTTCCGCAATCAGCTTGATTGCATTATCCACATCGCGCAGATCGCAGATTTCCACCGGGGTGTGCATATAGCGGTTCGGAATACTGACCAGCGCAGTGGCCACACCCGCACGCGTCAGCTGGATCGCATCCGTATCCGTGCCGCCCGAGGCGCGGTGACCGCATTCCAGCTGATACGGGATTTTCTTCTTCGCGGCCAGGTCGAACATGAGCCGGTTCAGCACCGGATTGTTGTTGGCGTTGCGCTGCAGGATGGGACCGCCGCCGAGCGTGACATCACCCCAGGTCTTCTTTTCCACGCCCGGAACATCCGTGGCAAATCCGACATCCACACAGATCGCCGCCTGCGGATCGATCCCGAACGCGCTCGGTTTGGCGCCCCGCAGTCCGAGTTCTTCCTGAACCGTTCCGACCGCGTAGACTCCGACTTTGACCTTCTTCTTTTTCAGTTCGCGCAGCGCTTCGATGATCACGAATGCTCCGATCTTGTCATCCAGACCCTTGGACATGATGGCATTCTCACCCAGCCGGCGGTAATTGGAACGGAAAGCGATCGGATCGCCGGTCCGGATCAGTTTTTCAGCTTCATCCTTGCTCGCGGCTCCGATATCGATCCACAGATCCTGGATCTCCGAGGCGGTTTCCCGTTCTTTCGGGGTCTGCAGATGGATCGGTTTGCGGCCGATCACGCCGGGGATCCGCTGACCCTTTTCATTGATGATATCGACTTCCAGACCGGGCAGCGTATGCTTGTCGATTCCACCGACCGAGCGGAAGGTCACCAATCCGCCGTCATCCACATAGACGACCTGAAAACCGATCTCATCGTAATGGCCGGCCAGCATCACTTTGAACTTGGCATCGGGATTAATGCAGGCGATGGTGCTGCCGTTGACATCTGTCCTGACCGAATCCGCAAACGTTCTGGCATATTCACGGAACAGCGCCGCCGGTTCGAATTCGAATCCGGACGGACCGGAACTTTTCATGAATCTTTCCAGAAACTCCAAACTGCTTTTTGCCAGCATTTTTTTCTCCTTAACTTGATTTTTTCAAAAGAAATGGTAATGTTATAGGTCAATATAACACAGTTTGGGCAGAAAACAACTAGAGAGATCGAGATTTTATCATGCTTCTTGAAGAAATTAAGGCTCACAGCCAGGATGCGAACGCGCGTTTGGACCGTCTTTACACGTTTTTGAAGATCGACGATTTCAAAAACGAGATGGCGCAAATCGAAAATACCATGTCCCAGAGCAATTTCTGGGATAACAAGGAGTCTGCGCAGGAAACGGTGCAGCGGCTCAGTCAGTGCAAAGCCTCCACCGAACCGTTTTTCCAGCTGAAAAACAGCGTCGAGAATTTCCAGGTCCTGGCGGAACTCGCCGTCGAAGATGAAAGTTTGCTGACCGAGGCGGACAATGCCTGGAAGGAACTCTCCGCGCAGCTCGACAAACTCGAACTGGTCAGCTTCCTCTCCGGCAAATTCGACCGCAACAACTGCTTCTTCTTCATCCACGCCGGCGCCGGCGGCACCGAATCCTGCGACTGGGCCAGCATCCTCATGCGCATGTACCGCCGCTGGTTCGAACGCCGCGGATACAAGGATGAGATCATCGACATGCAGCCCGGCGATGAAGCCGGCATCAAGAGCGTCACTCTCCGCGTCGAAGGCGAATTCGCTTACGGCTATCTGAAAGCCGAACGCGGCATCCACCGGCTTGTCCGTATTTCGCCGTTCGACAGCAACGCCCGGCGCCACACCTCTTTCGCTTCCGCCGATGCATTTCCGGAACTCAACGAAGATCTTGATATCGAAATCGATGAAAAAGATCTGAAGATCGATACCTATCGTGCCAGCGGCGCCGGCGGACAATACGTCAACCGGACCGACAGTGCCGTCCGGATCACCCACCTGCCCACCGGCATCGTGGTCTCCTGTCAGATGGAACGTTCCCAGCACAAGAACCGCGCCATGTGCTACCGCATGCTCCAGGCAAGATTGTACGAACGTGCTGAAGAAGAGCGAAAAAAAGAAGCCGCTGCCATCTCCGGCGAAAAGTCCGAAATCGGCTGGGGAAACCAGATCCGGTCCTATGTTCTCCAGCCATATCAGATGGTCAAGGACCTTCGGACAGAATATGAAACAGGAAACGTCAATGCCGTCCTGGACGGTGATCTCGACCCCTTTGTCGAAGCCTATCTCCGCATGTCGACAAAGTCGTAAACAGCTTCCGTCAATTATCCGTCAAATCTAATTTCAAATATAAAATCAACCGTCAGTAATGACGGGAACAAAAAAAGGAGATCCCTTATGAAAAAATTGCTTTTCGCCATGCCGCTGGTCGCAGTGGTCCTCTTTCTGGCCGCTTGCGGACAGACTCCAGATCAGGAATTGAAATCCAAAGTCCCGGCTTCGGCCAATGGTCTGTGTTTGTTTGACGGAAACAATGCCGTCAAAACAAAATTATACAATGATAATAAAGATAAGTTCCTGAAAGATGTGAAGAAGGCTTCTCTGCCGGAAGACATTTTCCAATGCCGGGTTCTGTTCTTCGGTTCGACGAAGGAAGAATGGGGCGGATTCCTGATTCAGTCCGCCAATCAGCAGGTCGGCAAGTTTTTCGATTACGCCCTGGCGGATATCAAGAAAGACAATCTGGGAAAAGTCAAAGATCTTAAAGAGGTCAAGGTCGGCAAAGAACGTCATGTGACCGCTACGGTCGAAGGCCATAAAGTCATCGCCATTCTTTATCATGAAAATCTGCTGCTGGTCGGGATCAACAAAACCGATCCGGCCTTCTTCAATGCGGAAAAGCCGAATGCGATCTTCCAGGATATTCAGCTCCAGAACATGCTGCTTTCTTCCGCGGCTAAGGTGGAAATTCCCCAGCAGTCCGGCAAGAGCAAGGAATCCGTGGATATGGCATTCCAGATGCTTCCCGCCCTCAAAAAACTGGAAGCAGTTTCCCTGAACATACCGTTTTCCGCCGACGATCCCGTGCTGGATTTCCGGATGATTTTCAAGGATGAACAGGCCGCCGGTGAAATGCTGGCCGCCGCCAACATGGGTATCGGTTTTGCAACCCAGGCCGGTAAGGAATTCGCCGATTTTGCCCAGAAGCTGACCCGGAAAACCGAGAAAAATATTTTCAGTGTCTCTTTCAAACTGAAAGATGTCGAAGAGCTCAGTAAGAAAATCGAGGAAGCCAAGAAGAAAAGAGAACAGCAGAAAGCCAAAGCCCTGCAGAAAGCCAAGGCCCAGCAGAAAAAAGCTCAGCCTGCTCAGAAATCCGCTCTGAAGGCCGTTCCTGCCAATGCGAAACCGGTTCAAAAGCCTGCGGCTCCGAAGGCCGCCGCTCCGACCGCTCCTGCCCAGCCCGCTCCGAAGGCCGCCGCTCCTGCCCAGCCCGCTCCGAAGGCTGATGCTGCGAAATAATAAAAAGTCAACTGGAATGCCCGGTATCGGCCAGGCTTCCGGTGACGGGCGGAACACCCCGCCTTTTTGCTTGAAGCGGATCGATTTCCTATGATCAGGGATTTCATGAAAGGTCTGTCATATGCTGCCTGTGGGATCCGGATCTTCTTTCACGACAGGAAATCATGGAAATATGCGCTGTTTCCCTTTATTACAGCAAATGACTTTTCGTTTTTCAACGGGTTATGGATGAAAGCGAAAAACCGACTTTCAACCGATATGGGAACCAGAGCCTCTCAAAAAAAGCTCCATTGCGGTTTTTCGGAAAAAACGGACTGCAGATCATCCATTGGGAACTTTGCGGAACGGTCATAACGGAAAAGTCCGTTCTGTTCCTGTTCCACATCGTAAAGCTGGGTGAAACACCAGCCGCCGCATCGCGGATCTCCGTTCATCAGCCGGATCTGTGCAGCCAGATCGGACAGATTGTCCGCTTTTGCATTGACCATGCCGAATTCATCCACC
>JAZUCR010000574.1:0-6646 GCA_045639225.1 Victivallales bacterium | reverse complement strand
ACACGACACCAGCTCCGGCGCGGCTTCGCGCAATCCGGCCGCTTCCAGAATCGCCTGCGCCGCCCGGATTTCCTCCACCGGCGGCGCGCTCAGACTGACCCGGATCGTATCGCCGATGCCGTCCAGCAGCAGCGCGCCGATCCCGACTGCGGATTTGATCGCGCCGCGGAATGCGGTTCCCGCCTCGGTCACGCCAAGATGGAGGGGATAATCGGAACATTCGGCAAATTTCCGGTAAGCCCGGACGGTGACCGGGACCGAACTTGCCTTCAGGGAAACTTTCAGATTCGTAAACGAATACTGTTCCAGCAGTCTGACCTGTTCCAAGGCGGCTTCAACGAGCGCTTCCGCCAAAGCATCATCATGGGAGAGGCCCGATTCGAGTTTGGCCTGAAACAGTCCTTTCGGCAGACTTCCGGAATTGGCGCCGACCCGGATCGGTATCCCGGCTTCCCCGGCGGCTTCCGCCACCGCTTCGACCCGGTCCGCCGATCCGATATTCCCCGGATTCAGCCTGATCGCATGGATGCCCGCCTTGATCGAGGCCAGCGCCAGACGGTAATCGAAATGAATATCCGCGATCACCGGCAGCGGCGATCCGGCCAGGATTTCCGGCAGGGCGTCGGCCGCAGTCTGATCGGGAACGGTGACCCGGACCACTTCACAGCCCGCAGCGGCCAGTTCCCGGATCTGCGTCAGGGTCGCGGCCGCATCTCGCGTGTCGGTATTGGTCATGGACTGGATCACGACCGGCGCGCCCCCGCCGATCTGAACACCGCCGACCCGGATGGCTCTACTTGTTCTGCGCAGGCGCGGCATTTGCGTTTTTCTCCACTGCGGCGGGCAGACTCTTCGGTGTCCGCAGCGATTTCACTGCCGGTGTCACCAGTTTTTTCACATCATAGAACGAAACAAAGACCATGAATCCGATCAGCAGGACCACGAAACAGATGGAGATCGGCTCCAGGATCTTGCGGGACATGCTCCGCCGGAAAATGATTTCCAGCAAAGCCAGCAGAATATGGCCGCCGTCCAGGATCGGGATCGGCAGCAGGTTGATGATCCCGAGGTTGAAGGTGATGATGACCACCACGTTCAGCCCGACCACCAGCGAACCGCGGTAAACCGAAAGGTAAAGATATTTGCCGATGCCGATCGGACCGCTCATGTGTTTCGGCCGGATCGTAGTGTGCTGTTCCGTCAGCCGCAGACTGTTGCCGATGCTGTAGCCGATCCCCCGCAGGGAATTCCAGGTCAGCACCAGAACGCGTTTCAGCTGCACGAACGGATTCGGGTGGGTCACCGAAGCGAAATCGACCCCCAGCGTGGTATAGCGCAGGAACTGCGGCGCTACCTGGATCGTCAGGGTCTTGCCTTCCCGTTCCAGTTTCAGTTCGATGGGGTTGCCCTGGACTTTGCGCACCAGCTGCTGAATGTCGCTGATATCGCTGACCGGATGACCGCCAGCTTCCACGATCTTGTCGCCTTTGCGGGCTCCGGCTTTCTCCATCGGCAGACCCGGTTCGATCGCGGTGATCGGATTATTGGTGAAACCGACCAGCCAGCGCCCTTTTTCGCCGTCCGATTCGACCGGTTCCGGAACCAGATCCCGGATCACGATCCGTTCTTTGCCGCGAAGCAGTTCCAGATTCAGCGGCTTGCCGTTATTGAACAACAGCTGATACTGCAGTTCATCGATGCTGTGCACCGCTTTGCCGTTCAGAAGCATCAGCCGGTCGCCTTTGCGGATGCCGGCTTTTTCCGCCGGAGAACCGCGGCGGGGATACAGATACAGCGGGATTTCCGGGAAGAAGAACGGATACGCGATCTCCTCTTCCGGACTTACTGCCTTGTTGACTGCGGGTTTGTAAGTGATCTTGAGGTCCTGGCCGTTGCGGCGGACGCTCAAAGTCACATCGCCGATCGTGAACAGGATCTTGTTGATGAAGCCGTTCCAGGTGGTGTCGAACCGTTCGCCGTTGAGTGCGTAAATCACATCGCCCTTGCGGAGTCCGGCTTTCCATTCCGGCGAATTTTTCTGCACGGATTCGACCTTGATCTCGGTCAGGGAAGGCGTATCCTGCGGCAGACCGTGGACCCAGATCACGATCCCGAGCAGCAGACCGAACAGCATGTTGAAAAGCGGACCGGCGAAAGCCACGATCATCCGGTCCAGCGGTTTGGCGCGCGGCAGCGGATTGCCCTGTTCGTCCTTCAGCTCTTCCGCTGTGGAATCGATCTGGGGCAGGTCCACATACCCGCCGACCGGGATCCAGCCGATCCGGTATTCCACGCCGTTGATCTTTTTCCACCAGATCTTTTTGAACCCGATCGAAAACGCCACGATATGGAGTCCGCGCCATTTGGCCGCCAGAAAATGACCCAGTTCGTGAATGAAAATACACAGACCGAAGAAGATCACCATGAAGGCGACCGCTCCGATTTTCAGCAGAATGTCGTAAATCATTTCAGTTCCCTCTCCCGACCGTCGCCGCATAGGCCCGCGCGGCACGGTCCGCTTCCAGAATGTCGTCCAGCGACGCATTCCGGATGTTGTTATGTCGTTCCATGGTTTTTTCGATTACCGTGATTATCTCCGGAAAACCGATCTCGTCGTTTTTGAACCGGACAAACGCCGCTTCGTTCGCCGCGTTCAGCACGCACGGCAGCGTGCCTCCGGCCCGGATTGCCTGACGCGCCAGATCCAATGCCGGGAAACGGACCGTATCCGGTTCTTCGAAATCCAGATGTCCGATCTTCGCCAGATCCAGCCGTTCCAGACCGCCGTCCGCCCGGTCCGGCCAGGTGAACGCATACTGGATCGGGAAACGCATATCCGGCACGCCCAGCTGCGCCAGCACCACTCCATCCGGAAATTCCACCATGGAATGGATGATCGACTGCGGATGCACCAGCACCTGGATCCGGTCCTCCGGACAATCGAACAGAAAATGCGCCTCGATCATCTCCAGCGCCTTGTTCATCAGCGTGGCCGAATCGATACTGATCTTCTGTCCCATCGACCATACCGGATGCGCCAGCGCCTGTTCGAAGGTCGCCTTTTCCATGACTTCCCGCGAAGCGGTCCGGAACGGTCCGCCGCTCGATGTCAGGATCAGACGCGCCGCTTTGCTCGAATCCAGAGAATTGAGACACTGGAAAATGGCACTGTGTTCGCTGTCCACCGGGATCAGAACGGATTTTTTTTCTTTCACCAGGCCCATGACCAGTTCGCCGGCCATGACCATCACTTCCTTGCTGGCCAGCGCGATCTCCTTGCCGGCGCGGACCGCTTCGATCACCGGCAGCAGCCCGGCGGTCCCGACGATCGCACAGAGGATCATGTCCACATCAGCCGCTTTCACCAGTTCGATCAAGCCTTCCGGCCCGCATAAGATCCGGCAGCCCGGCAGCGCCTGTTCCAGCTCGGGTTTCTGCTCCGGATCCCGGATCGCCACGGTCCGGCATTTGAATTGACGGGCCTGTTCGATCAGCGGCGCGGTATTTCTGCCGGCGGCCAGGGCGGTCACTTCGATCCGGTCGGGCAGCGCCGCCGCCACGCGGCAGGCATTGACTCCGACCGAGCCGGTCGAACCCAGGATCGCGACCCGTTTCATACCCCGATTCCTCCCTTGCTTTCCAGCATGAAGGTCACCGGACCGTCATTGAAAATCTTCACTTTCATATCCGCGCCGAATTTGCCGTGCTGCACATTCCGGACTCCGGCCTGCGCGATTTTCGTCAGAAAATGTTCATAAAACTGTTCCGCTTCAGCGGGATCGGCGGCATCGCTGAACCCCGGCCGACGGCCTTTCCGGCAGTCGCCGTATAATGTGAACTGGGAAATGACCAGCGCTTCTCCGCCGATATCCAGCAGCGAAAGATTCATTTTTCCGGCATCATCCTCGAAAATCCGCAGATTCGCACATTTTTCCGCCAGATAATCCACGTCTTTTTCGCTGTCGCCGCGGCCTGCTCCGAACAGGATCACCAGCCCTTTGCCGATGGCGCCGATCACTTGTCCATCAACGGTAACCGAACCTTCCGTTACCCGCTGCACCAGAGCTTTCACCTTGTCACCTGTTGTTCTTGATCAGATTCAGGAATTCCAGACGGGTCGCCTGTTCCTTGCGGAAGGACCCCAGCATGGTCGAGGTCGTCATGATCGAGTTCTGTTTCTGGACTCCGCGCATCAGCATGCACAGATGCTGCGCTTCCATCACCACGCCGACCCCCTGCGGATGGATCGTGTCGAAAATCGCCTGCGCCACCTGCTGGCAGAGCCGTTCCTGGATCTGGAGACGGCGGGCGAACATATCGACCAGCCGCGCCAGCTTGCTGACGCCGAAAATCTTGCCCCGCGGGATGTATCCGATATGGCATTTGCCGAAGAACGGCAGAAGATGGTGTTCGCACATGCTGTAGAATTCGATGTCCCGGAGAATGATCATGTCATCCTGTTCCGATGTAAATATCGCACCGTGAATGACATCCTCCAGATTCTGCTGATATCCGCGCGTCAGATAGTGCAAGCTCTTTTCCACCCGTTCCGGGGTCTTGAGCAAACCTTCCCGTTCCGGGTCTTCACCCAGTTCCTGTATGATCTTCGTGATTTCTTCCTGCATCATCCGCTCCTGTTTTTATATTATCATGAAAAAGTAATATACACTCAGATAGAGGAAAAACAATCCCGTTTTGTGAAAAAGCCCGCAATCCTTTGCCGCATTTTGCGGTTTTTTTCATTCGGGACTGGAAAAAATCGATTATTATGCTAGTTTAAGCAACACATACGATTTAAAAACAACGAGGTAAAGGGAATGAGCAATGAAGCTTTTCTGATAATCTTTCTGATTTTGATCGCTTTGATGACGCTGGTGCCGCTCCTGCTGCGGCGGTTCAAGATCCCTGTGGTCATCGCCCTGCTGATCACCGGCATGCTGATCGGAAAAAACGGGATCGATCTGATCGGTCATGTGGCTCCCATACTCGCGTTCCTGGGGTCCAATGCCTCCCGGATCGAATCCCATGCCATGACGCTGATCAATTCCCTCGGTTCGCTCGGATTGCTTTTCCTGATGATGCTCGCCGGCATGGAAGCCGATTTCAAACTGTTCAAAGGCAACCGGAAACCCGTCATCCTGCTGAGTGTCCTCACCTTTCTGCTGCCGGCCGTTTCCGGTTATCTGGTCTATCAGTATTTCAAGCAGGACGATTTCCCCGGCAAACTGCTTTACGCCTCGCTCTTCGCTTCCCACTCGGTCGGTATTGTCTTCCCCGTGATCCGGGAACTGAAGCTGACCAAGACCTTTTTCGGCGCGGCGATTCTGATCTCCACGGTCATCACCGACATCTCCAGTATCGTTCTGCTGGCGGTTTCCGTCCAGCTGAAGAAAATTGAAATCTCCGCCGATATGCCGACCGTGATGCCGAAATCGCTTTCCCTGTTCGATTACATCGATCCGAAGATCTTCGGCAGCTGGTTCACCCTGTTTTTCCTGGCGGTCGTGGTGATTTATTTCGTTCTGGTTCTCGCGGTCGTGCCGCGTCTCGGCGGGTATATCATCCAGGTCCTGGGCGGTGAAGACGGCACGATCACCTCGTTTATTTTCATTGTCCTGCTGACCGTGCTGATCGGGGAATTTCTCGGCATCAATCTGGTGGTCGGCTCATTCCTGGCCGGATTGGCATTGTCTCGGGTGATCCAGAGCGCGGGTGAGATGTTCCGTAAATTCGAAGGGATCGGCTACGGCTTCCTGATCCCGTTCCTGTTCATTTCCATCGGCATGCAGACCAACCTGAGGATCGTGTTCGATTCCGTGGGCAATCTGAAGATCATCCTGCTGACCGTGCTCGGCCTGGTCGGCAGCAAAGTGTTTTCCGGCTGGCTTGCCATGCGCTGTTCCGGATTCGGCAATCCGGAGGGGTTCTGTGCCGGCATGATGACCGTTCCGCAGCTCTCGGCGACTCTGGCCGCCGCCGCGGTCGGCAAGAACCTCGGCATGCTGGATGAAAACTTCTTCAATGCCATCGTAGTGCTGTCCATTGTCACCACGCTGCCCGTCCCCAACATCGTCCGCTGGATCATCGAACATTACCGTCTGACTTTCCCCGGCACCTCGGAAGAAGTCTACGAATTCAAGGAAGACCAGGACGAACTGGTGTGAGCGTATCGTGTCAGTGGAGCTGGGCCCGTGATGCAGGGCACGCTGGCGCAGAATGAGACTGGTTCCGGCGAACAGTTGTGAAATGGGTATACTGGGTAATATGCGTTTCATGGGATCGCCCGGCGTTGCCGGGCTTCTGCTGGAGAGAATGCGTGTCCGAGTTCGCAGAATCGGCAGTCCGCCATAACATGCAATGCGCGTTTTCACCCATTTTACCCATAAAACCCATCGTTCCCATGTCCGCGTCGCGCGAATTCCACTGATGTGTTACGGTGTAAGTTTCCCGGCAGATTCTGCGATGTGCACAGAATCTGCCGGAGAGAAATCTTATTTCCCGAAATCGGGATAACGTTGACGATATACCTCGTCGTTGAGCTGACCCTCGGCAAACGAGATGCACTCACGGATATTATAAATCTTGCATTCTTCCGGGAATCGGTCGGCGGCCCGCTTCAGGGCGTCGATAAACTCCCAGCTTTGGA
>JAZUCR010000573.1:0-2276 GCA_045639225.1 Victivallales bacterium | reverse complement strand
GCTGAAAAACGACACCGGAATGCCGGAAAACCCGTTCCGCGGCATCGAGAAACTGATCGCCGAAAGCGACAGCCACGAACCGTACACCTTCGACGAACTGAAAAAAATCTTTGACCATGCGGACGCATGGCTGCACCCCCTGTTCATGATCGGCCTTTTTTCCGGTCTGCGCCTGGGGGACATCTGCACGCTGAAAAAGTCTGACGTGATCTTCGACCGCCACTTCATCATCCGTTCGCAGCGGAAGACGGGCGGCGAGGCGTCCATCCCGATGCACGACATTCTGGAACGGTATCTGCGCGCGGTCTGCGAGCGTTCACGGGATTCGGAATATCTGCTGCCGGAACACGCGGCGCAGTATCTCAAAAATCCATCCACCATATCCAACCGTGTCCGCCGTTTTCTCGAAAACGACCTTGAGATCGTCAGTCTGAAGCACGTCGAAGGAAGAAAGCACGCGATCAACGTCAAGGGCATACACAGTCTGCGGCACACGTTCTGCACCATCGCCGGGGTGGTGGGAATCCCGGAGCCGGTGGTGCGGAGCATCGTCGGACACATGACACCGGAAATGACGCGGCTATACACCCGGCACATCGAGGAGGCTGACAAACTGCGCTACATCCAGCTCTTCGGCGAACGGGTCGGGGAAATCCCGAATCTTCCGGTCGAACGGAAAGCACTGCCGGACGCCGACCCGATGGCGGAGAAACTCAAAGCCGTCGCGGAAAAGGGAGGGGAACGCGACCGGCTGGTCCACATCGTGCGGACCATGCCGATGGACGAGGCGCGAAAACTCCTCGTGGAACTGCTGGACCGTTTCCCGCAGTCCTACAGCACGAACTTCGATCATGGGGCCGTGTGACCTTTTTCCACGCCTTTTTCCGTTGACACCTCCGGTATTTGCGCACAGAAGAACGCATTTACCGGAGGTTTTTCATGGCGTCGAAACGCATTTCCGTAACCAAAAACGAAGTCCTGACCGCGATCCCCGGATCGAAAGGACTGATCGTCAATCTCGAAAACGCTCTGCACTGCACCCGCGACGCGATCAAATCCGCCATCGCCGCGCATCCGGAAATCAAAAAGGAGATGGAGGACGAGGCGGAACGCGAAAAGGACATCGTCCTCAACAATCTGATCGAGGACGCCAAGGCGGGAGACAAGGCGGCGCGCGATCTTTACCTGAAAGCGCAGGCCCGCGACCGCGGGTTCGGGGACAAACTGGAAGTTTCCGGGGCGGACGGTCAGCCGCTGGTCTTTCTCCACGCCGTTGCCGCCGATCTCACCGCCAATGCCGGAAACGCGAACGCCTCCAAGGAAAAACGGGTCGCGAACTGGACCGGACGCGCAGTGGCGTACCACGACAGGCAGATCGCGGAAACCAGCGTGAAAACCGTCGATGAACTTCTTTCCCCGAAACGGGGGAAGCGCAAATGAGCGAGAGGAAACGGCCGGAGCGGCACATCTACCCCACGCCGAAACAGCAGCTCGCGCTCGACTGTCCCTGCGACGTCATCATCTTCGGCGGTTCGCGCGGGGGCGGGAAATCCGCCGCCAGTTACATGAAGATCATGCAGCACGCGCAGCTCTACGGAGCGGACGCGCGCATCCTCTTTCTCCGCAAAACGCTGAAAGAACTGGAACCGAACATCGACGAGGCGAAAAAGTGGTTCGACGGGATCGCGACCTGGAAAGAGCAGAAAAAGCGGTTCGAGTTCAAGAACGGCGCGATCTGCGAGTTCGACTACCTCGAAGGCGACAAGATCAACGATTATCAGGGACACGCATATACGCTGGTGATTTACGACGAGCTGGGGAACTTCTCATCCATCAAGGAATTTGACCTTATGCGAGGCAATCTGCGCTCGGCTAAAGGTGTGCCGTGTCAGATTTTTGCGACGTGCAACCCAGGAGGACCGCTTCACAATATCATCAAACAGCGTTTTATCGACTGCGCTCCGCCGATGACCCCGGTGCCGGACGGATGGGACGATGACGGCAATCCCGTCACCTGGAAAGTCTACATCCCGTCCACGCTTTACGAAAATCCGCATCTGCTCGAAAACGACCCGACCTACGTCCAGCGGCTGAAACAGATCGGATCGCCGGAAATGGTGCGCGCGTGGCTCCTGGGAGACTGGACCATCGTTTCCGGCGGCGCGTTCGACAAACTGTGGGACCAGGACATCCATGTTCTGCGTCCGTTCCGAATCCCGGAGAACTGGCGCATCATCGGAGTCTACGACGACGGCACGGCGAAACCGTATGCGATG
>JAZUCR010000572.1:0-3792 GCA_045639225.1 Victivallales bacterium | reverse complement strand
ATTCTGCCGTCCACGGTTTACGGACTCTGTTCGGGACTCGGCTTTGCGCTGGCGCTGATCCTGTTTGCCAGTCTGCGCGAACGGCTGGAACTTTCGCGGATCCCGAAAGCGTTTCAGGGGACATCGATCGCCCTGATCACGGCGGGAATTCTGGCGCTGGCGTTCATGGGCTTTTCGGGTCTGGTCAAATGAGGTGCAGGTAAGATGACGATTTTATTTGCGGCACTGGCTCTGGCACTGCTGGGACTGATCCTCGGCGGACTGATCGGTTTCACGGCGAAGAAATTCGCGGTGGAGACCGATCCGCGCATCGAGGAGATCACCAATCTGCTGCCGGGCGCGAACTGCGGCGGCTGCGGCTATGCCGGCTGCGCGGACTATGCCCGCGCCATCGTGGAAGACGGAGTGAGTCCGTCCAACTGCATGGCGGCGACCGAGGAAAATTATCAGAAGATCATGGCGGCGGCCGGCCGGCAGGCGGCGAAACGGGAACGCAAAGTTGCCGTGGTCTACTGCTCCGGAGACAACAATCATGCAGTCCATGTGGCGTTATATAACGGCTTGAACGACTGCCGTGCGGCGGCTTCCCTGTCCGGTGGCGGCAAGGGTTGCCGGTTCGGCTGTATCGGACTCGGTTCCTGCGCCCGGAACTGTCCTTTCGGCGCGATCGAGATCCGGAACGGACTTTCCATCGTGCATCCCGAACTCTGCAAGGGATGCGGGAAATGCACGGAAGTATGTCCGCGCAAGCTGATCCGGCTGGTTTCCGTCGAGACCAAGGTCCAGGTTTTCTGCAATTCGCTGGAAAAAGGACCGTCGAAACGGAAAAACTGCACCGCCGGGTGTCTGGCCTGCCGGAAATGCGTCAAGGCATATCCTGAACTCTTCAATGCGCAGGGTTTTCTGATCCGGGCGCGTGAAGGAGCAGATATCACCGCCGAACAGATCGCCGAGGTAAAATGTCCCACCGGCGCACTGCAGTCCGTGGAATCGCACGTGAACGGCGGCAAAGACAAAGGAGGTGCGGCATGAATTCCCATCATCTTCCGCTCAGACCGCATCGGATCGAAGGCGGCATCCACCCGGCGGACGGCAAAGCGCTTTCCACTTCGGGAACGATCCGGATCCCGCCGCTTCTGGAAAAATATCAGGTAGTGATCCAGCAGAATATCGGCATGCCGCCGAAGCTGATCGTGAAAAAAGGCGATATGGTGAAGAAAGGCCAGCTGATTGCCGAACCCGGCGAAAAGATTTCCGTGCCGCTCCATGCGCCGACCAGCGGAACGGTCGGGGATGTTCTGGATATTCCGGGCGCCAACGGCGCTCCGGTCCAGGCAGTGGAAATCCTGTCCGACGGCAAGGACGAATGGTGCGAGCCGATGGAATGTTATCCCGACTGGCGCAACACCAGCCGCGAACTGCTGCTCGCGAGAGTGAAAGACGCGGGGATCGTGGGCATGGGCGGTGCCTCGTTTCCGTCCTATGTGAAACTTTCGCCGCCGCCCGAACGGACGGTCGACACGCTGGTGATCAACGGTGCGGAATGCGAACCGTATCTGACCGCGGACGACCATCTGATGCGGGAAAAGGCGGATAAAATCATTGTCGGCGCGGGCATCTGCGCCAAAGTTCTGAAGATCTCGCACGTTCTGATCGGCGTGGAGAAAAACAAGCCGGAAGCCATCCAGGCGCTCCGAACCGCCGCCGCTGGACAGAAAGACATCGCAGTCGTTCCGCTGGAGGTGCGTTATCCGCAAGGCGGGGAAAAACAGCTGATCTACGCGCTGACCGGACGGAAAGTGATGGCCGGCGGTCTGCCGATGGATGTGGGTTGCGAGGTGCAGAACGTCGCCACACTCGCGGCCATAGCCGAGGCGGTAACCGAAGGACGTCCGCTGATCGAACGCGTGGTCACGGTCACCGGTTCGCCGGTGGTCGATCCGGGGAATTATTGGCTCCGGCTCGGGACACCGGTCCGGCAGGTGCTGGAATGGGCCGGCGGGATCAGAAAAGAGGTCCGCAAGCTGATCCTCGGCGGGCCGATGATGGGTTTTGCACAGTCTTCGCTGGACGTGACCGTGTCGAAAAACACGTCCGGAATCCTGCTGCTGGCGGCCGATGAAGTGCGGCAGTTCGAAGCGGGCCCGTGTCTGAGCTGCGGACGCTGCGTGGAAGCCTGTCCGATGCGGCTGCTGGTCAGCACCCTGAGCAAAGTATGCGAAAACGAACGCTATGATCTGGCCGATGAGAATTTTGTGATGAACTGTCTGGAATGCGGCATCTGTACGTATGTGTGTCCGGCCGGACGGCCGAATGTGCAGCATTTCCGCCGTGCCAAAGCGGAAATCAAAGCCATGAAACGGAGAAAATGAGCAATGGAACCTGTAAATAAAGTGGATAATCAGACAACGGCACCGGCGGCGGGAGAGCCCAAGGTGCGTCTGCCGGATGCCGGCACGCTGGTTTTGAGTTCATCGCCGCATATCAGGACGTCATTGAACATCACGAAGATCATGGTGCAGGTGATGGTGTGTCTGCTGCCCGCCGTGATCATGGCGGTTTATCATTACCGCTGGAACGCGGTGCGGGTGATCCTGCTGTGCATGATCTTCTGCGCCGGCTGGGAAATGCTCTGGTGCAAAGTGATGCGTCAGAACCAGACGGTGCGCGATCTTTCCGCGCTGCTTACCGGCCTGATCCTGGCGTTGAACATCAGTCCGCTGATGCCGTGGTGGCTGTGTCTGGTCGGCTCGTTTGTTGCCATCATCATCGCCAAGCAGGTGTTCGGCGGACTCGGACAGAATCCTTTCAATCCCGCGGCAGTCGCGCGGGTGGCGCTGCTGGTCGGTGCGGCCAGACCGATGACCACCTGGGCGCCGCTTCCGTCCGCATTCCAGCATCTGGACGGAGTGACTTCCGCGACGCCGCTGACCGCCGCCTCGCAAGCCGCAGCGCAGCACACCAGTCTGGAGCTGTTCAATTCGAACGATTTCCTCTGGAACGCGTTTATCGGGAATATCGGCGGCAGTCTGGGCGAGACCAGCGCGCTGGCGATCCTGATCGGCGCAGCGGGACTCATACTGTTCAAGCTGATCCGGCTTTATATTCCGCTGGCGATCCTGCTGACCGTGACGGTTTTTGTCTGGATCGTGAATCAGGTATCGCCGGGCCTTACACCGGGACCGCTGTTCCATCTGCTGACCGGAGGCGTGATGCTCGGAGCCTTTTTCATGGCCACGGATTACGTCACCAGTCCGGTAACGCATCTGGGCGGTGTGATCTACGGGATCGGGATCGGCATCATCGTCTGCGTGATCCGGATCTGGGGATCGTTCCCTGAAGGGATGAGCTTTGCCATCGTCATCATGAATGCACTGGTGCCGCTGATCGACCGGTTCTGCTACCGGCGGCCCTTCGGCTGGAATCCGGTCAATGCCTGGCAGCCGCGGCGCGGAGAGATCAAATGAACAAGAATTCCACCAATATGTTTTATCTGGGGATCGTCCTCTGTCTGGTCTGCGCCGTGGCGGCGGGGATCATGGGCAGCGCGGCGGTCCTGACCAAGGAACCCATTGCCCAGTCGAAACGGAAGAAAGTCGCCGACGGTCTCCGTCAGGTGCTGCCGGCCTTCGACAACGATCCGATGCAGGATGCCCGTAAAGTCGGCGATGTGTTGTTCTACCATGCGTCGAAAGACGGAAAAACGGTCGGCTACGCGGCCGAAACTTCGGTCGGCAGCGGCTATGCCGGACGGATCGAAGCACTGATCTCGTTCCAGCCGGACGGCACGAT
>JAZUCR010000571.1:0-4199 GCA_045639225.1 Victivallales bacterium | reverse complement strand
CTTTGGCGGCCGGCGAAGACGGACGTTCGGTCTGTTGCAGAGCCTTCGCCTGTGCAAAAAACTCATCGACGAGTTTGGCCGAAGTGCGCCGTGCTATCTTCCGCTCCTGGAAAAGAGCGGTATCAGTCCCTTTCTTTTCGGCACGATCTTTGGCATCGTGCTCGATTTTATAAAGATCACGGACGAGTTTCAAAAGCGGTTCGACTTTGAGATACCCGTTGTTGAATGCTTCGAGCAGATATCTGCGTACATGAGCCCAGCAGCAAGCGACCTCGCAGTCGAGCTTATGATAACCGACGAATGAATCTCTGATAATCGTCCCGGAATAATCTCCGAGCAATTGTTCGGCGATATCTTGGGAACGCGATGGTGAAAAATGAAACGCTATCATTGGCGGTCCGATTCCGGTAAGACGGCACCACAGGAAGGCATTTTTGCATTTTCCGGAGCCTTTGACAAGCAGTTTGATAAAGGTCTCATCGACATGGAGAATATCGCATTGCATAATCAGAGCGACCACCCGTTCATACAACGGCAGCAGGAGGTCGGCAGTGCGTTTGTAAAGGTCTTCGAGGGTGGACGGTGCCACCGGCAGTTTTTCATTTGCCATGATTCGGGCTTGCCGTTCCAGCGGAATGGCATTCACCACCTTGTCGTCCACCACTTTGGCTACAAATGACACATCGTAACGGCATCGACCGCTGACCGTGTCAAATATGTTCTCCGGCGGAGGCGCGGTGACAACTCCGCGCAGGGGATCGTTCGGATCCGCATATTTCGCCCGCTTGTAATGGAGGATATAATATCCGGTTTTGTAGGCGATCCGTTCGCTTTCCACGTAACCGATCAGCTCCATGCCCTGCCGCTGATCTTCCGGAACATCGATAATATGCTCTTCCCGGGGAAAATCCGCGGGAATTTCTCCAAGGACGTTCGGTTTTCTCGTTTTCCGTTCATGTTCCGCTACGGTCGTCGTATGCGGCATTTCCTTCTCGGGTTCAGGAAGCTCTTCTTGGGTAAAAAGCGATGGCGTATCATCCATCGGAACAAAATGTTCGGTCTTGGAGCCGAATACCTGACGTTGCAACCAGGCTAGTTTACTTGTGAGCTCGTCAATTTTAGTCAGAAGAGTCGCGATTTCTTGATCTTTTTCAGCTCGGAGCGATGCGATTTCCTCATCCTTTTTCAGGATGATTCCAAGCAGTCTTTTCTCGGTTTCTGTTACTGCGAGTGACATTAATGATGCTATATTCGTTTCCATGCCCCGCAATATAACATCATTGCGCTCAATTTCCAGTGCTTTTTTCGATTTTTTTGTATCTTTTATAATAACGTGCAGGCTTGATCCCAGAAAGGATCGCAGCCAGTTCGCGACTGCTCAATTCGATCTTGCCGTTCTGCGTTTTCGGCACGTGAAACGATCCGCATTCCAGTCGTTTTGCATACAGCACAAATCCATCCCCGTCCCATTGGAGAATCTTCACCAGCTTCCGGGTCTTTCCGAAAAATACAAACGCATGACCCGACTCCGGATCCTGATGGATCAATTCCTCGGCCGCTCCCGCCAGCCCATCAAAGGATTTCCGCATGTTCACCGGCACGGGACAGTAATAGAACCTCACTGTGCCGCTGGAGCCGAACATGGCAATCCTTTCAAAACCTGCAAGACCTGCGCCAAGGTTTCACCGTCAAAATTTTTCTCGATCTTGACTTCAACTCCATTTGAATACAGTTTTATGCCTGTTTCCACACACGGGATCTCCGGCGAATCCGGGGTAACTTCTACAAACTCCAGCGGCTCGTTGGTCTGGGCCTGACCTTCCCGTTCTTTTTTCAGCTGCGAAATCCAGCGCCGCGCACTTTCATACGATAACTCTTTCAGTTCACAATATTCCTGGATCGTAAAACCGCTGTCCCAATACTCCGACAGCTGATCCATCCAATATTGTTTCGTCTCCGGTCTTCCTGCCATAATTCCTCCTGGGTTGAGTTTCAGGAGTAATTTAGCACACGGTCCGCTTCAGTAAAAGATGTATCTCACTGGGCGCTTACCGACACTGGCCAGTCAGATCGATTCTCTGCTGCCTCCGTTCTGGAAGCCCATCTCGAAATAATTTTTCAATTTCCGGTCCGCCTTCGTTCGGAAAGTCGCTGATATGTATCTCTCTGGGCGCTTACTCAGATTTTCCGATATACGGCATAACTGAAGGGCGGCATTTCCATGCGGCTTTCACCGTGACCTTCTGCAAGTTTTACCCCAATCGTTTTTTATCCCATTGGTCTCTCTTCCAAGGGGAATATCAATACGGTATTTCCGATGTATCCGGTCAATCCCGGTTTTTGAAATCTACCGCCTGATAGTTTGCCTTTTACCAACAACGCTGTCTGACAACCGCATTCGGTTCCGTTTCCCACGGTCCGAGCAAGCACTTTCTGCACTTTTTGCGGTAAATCAATATTTCTTTCCCTTGGTGTAATACAATTCTTTCAGTTTGCACTGAATCCATTTCGCTGCGCCGGGAGAACACCCTTTGTAATTGAGATATGTTCAGCGCATTGCGATCCGGAAGACCGCCGGTTCGTAACATTCCAGCCGGACCGGGAGTTCCATGATTCCTTTCTTCCAGTTGAACGGCAGAACTTTCCAGCGGCCATTGGGCTGAAGTATTTCCGCTTTGACCGGTTTCTTTGCACAGCGGATCGACACGGTGTCCATCGGATCGAAACTGAGGTTGAAGATCCCCAGCACGGTTTCGCCGGCTCTCAGTTTCCTCTGCAGCAGCATCACCGGCTGGAAATCCGCCGCGCCAAACGGCAGTTTTTTCCCGTTGAGCTTGTCCAGCACCGTTTCCAGCCAGATTTTCCGCTTGTCCTGCATCCAGCTGAAGACGAAATCGATCTGGAATGCAGCCGTGCAGATCGTGCCTCCGCGGCGGTTGCGGTACAATACTGCGCCGGGACATACCTTTTCAGAAGGCGAACTGCTGAACGGGGCATAGCCGAGGAAGGTCAGAACTTCCGCACTCGAAATTGTTTTGGTCAAAAATGGGATCTTGGGAATTTTGGAAATAGGGTAAGAGGTTTTTCCGTCCGCCGAGATTTCCCGGTTGAATGCGAAATCCCGGTATTCAGCTTTGACCCCCAGATCTTTGGCAAACCCCCGTCTGGTCAGTGCAACTGCGGCCGGACCGTCCAGCAGGACTTTCCGGGTCATCAGCTGCCGCAGCTGGTCATCGCTGAAACGTTCGATCGCGGACTCACCGGCAATTGCGTAAGTCCCGTCTTCATCCAGTTTGAAAGATGCCCGGAACGGGATGCCATACACACCGAGCATCCAGTCCACCCAGTTTTCAAGCGGAACAAATTTTTCCCCCGTGTTGGATGGATGCCAATTCGGAAACTTGTCATGGACCGGGATGATGATCCCTTCGGGAATGGCGTCATGGAGCGTTTTTGCCAGAACAGGATAGAACCGGCGATGTTTTTCCTGTTCGGCGGTAAATTTGCGGTTGACCGGAAAATCGGCCTTATGCGTGTTGACACACCATATTTTCGCGCCGTTCAGACCTGCGAAGATTGCCGAACAAAGTTTGGCGTGGACGCTGCGGGCTGCTTTGCTGTAAAGGGAATGCGGACAGGTGTCTGTTTCGTCCAATACCTCCGGGATCTCATGCCAGAACAGCCTGCACGCCATTGATTCCAGATGATTATGTCCCAGGTCCAGCGAGGTTCGTTCCTGATATTTTCCGCTGGCGATCCGCATAACGGGGGGCTGGTTCTTCCCCGCGATCGCTTTGGCGGCATACCCGTTGAAATGGTATTCCCAGCCGGGCATACAGGTCCCTGCCGGGATCGAAGGATCGACCGAATCGATCGCTTCCCGAATCAGGCGGCAGACCCCGTTCACCGTATCTTGACGGAGCTGCTCGTAAGCGGTGAATACCGGATCTCCGACTTTGCTGTCACGGACCGCAAGACGGTATTGTTCCGCGGTAAAATGTTTTCCGGTTCGGCGGTTGAATTCGGCGGTATGCAGTTTGCAGAAACATTCCGCTTTCGGGGAGAAACTGCGGATGTCGTCATCGCCTAGAATAAAACAGGGATGTTCCTTTGTCAAAGCGGCAACCGTATCGAAGATGTATTGGCGGAAATCGGGATCGAGCGGACAGAATCGGGAGATCTTGCCATCCAGATCAATG
>JAZUCR010000570.1:0-5070 GCA_045639225.1 Victivallales bacterium | reverse complement strand
GGAATGGTATCCCGATTATTTCCAACGTTATATCAAACAGATCATGCCTTATGTCTGCAATATTTTTCACGAATACCACAGTCACAACCTGACTTACCGCATTCATGAAAGTTATCTCCAGCTCCGGCTGCTCTGGAACCCCGATCTCGACCTCGAACAGGCCGCAGATGAACATATCCGGCTCTATTACGGACCTGCCGCCGGCATCATGGGCGAACTCACCGCCCGCATGGAGAAAAACTTCAAACGCTATCAGCATGAGATCCGCAACGTCTCCGATCCCTCCAGTCAGATCGGCATTTACCGGAATTTCCGGCCGTTGAAAAAGACTGCCTGGGGCAAGGTTTACACGAAACAGGAGATGGAATATATCGACAACGCCCTGCTGAAAGCCGAAAAAGCGGCCGGAAAGAGTATTTATGCCAAACGGGTCCGGCTTTTCCGGAAATATATTTACGACTTCATGGTCAAGGAACGTTCCGAAGTCATGGACCTGGCGGATTCCGCCCTCCGGCTCACCCTTTCCGATGCGCCCTGGAGCGAACAGAAGAGTTACCGGATGGTTTCCGCGCATAAGGACGACACGAAGCTGACTTCCGAAACCCGGTGTCAGTTCAGGCTGGACGGCGGGGTGCTGCATATAAGGCTCATATCCGATGAACCCCGGATGGACGCAGTAAAGATCACACCATCCATGAAGGACGGCAATCCAAAACTCTGGACGGATCATGCCTGGGACTTTTTCTTCTATACCCCGGCAGACAATACCATCCGGCAGTATATTGTCAGTGCGGGGAATAAATGCACCCGGGTGGTCTATTCTCCGGGAAGTATCCGGTATACCGCCGCATCTGAGGTCAAATATACGATCGCAAAGAACAGACAGGGCTTTATCGTGGATTTCAGTATCCCGCTTGCGGCATTGGGAGAGAATGTCAAGGGGTTCAAGTTCAATGTGACCCGGGAACGGAACCTGGTCAAGCTGCCGTCCGAATATTCCACGCTGTCGCCTCCGGCCTGCCTCGGCAACTGGCTCAACTCCGACTTTTTCGTCCAAGTGAAATAAACAGGCATTACCGGACGATTGGTCTCGATCGCGGATACACATTTGACGGAGCTTGATTAAAATGGATCTTTTACTGAAAAACATCGAAAAGCACCTGCATGAGATCTGTCTGTTCCCCTCGCGGCACGTGGGTTCGCCCGGGGCGGCGGCCGCGGCGGATTACATCGAACGGACCTTCCGCAGTTACGGTTACACGGATGTCGCACAGGAACCTTTCGACACCACCGGCTGGCGTTTCGGGTCCATGCTGTTCTTCGATTTGGATAATGGCTGCGAGGCGGTCCCGGGAGCGGTTCCCTGCTTTTTCTCCCGGAGCACGGAGGTGACGGATATCCCGCTGTGGCTGACCGAAACCGAGCTGAACGGACTCGAAAAAATGAACGTCCGAGGGAGACTCTGCATCGTGGAATTTTTTTCCGGAGCGGGTGATATCCGGGGCCGGAATGAAATTGCCGAAGAACTGGACCGGCTGGGGGCAGCCGGTGCGGTCTTCATCAGCGATCCGACCTATCATACCCCCTGTGCCGCCAGCACCAAAATTCAGCGTTCACCGAATCTGAAGTCACTGGGAACGGCGGCGGTGGCCGAAGAGGGAGCCTACTATCTGGCCCGGAACCGCCAGCACCGGTTCAAGCTCTTCATCGATGCGGATACCTTCCCGCACCACTCGCACAATGTCGTTGCGGTCCGTCCGGGAACGGGTTCGAAACGGGCGGTATTCGGCTCGCATCTGGATGCCGCGCCGCTGACCCAGGGCGCCAGCGACAATGCCTCCGGTGTTGCCTGCGTGCTGGAAATGGCCCGTCTGCTCAAAGATAAACTGCCGGAATGGACTTTCGAATTTGCCGCTTTCGATGCCGAAGAATACTGCATCGAAGGCGACCTGCCGGGCGGGAGCGGAGCGTATGTCAAAACCCATCAGGACCGGAAATGGGAATATTTCATGAATTTCGACAGTATCGGCATGTATTTCGGAAAAGAATTCGTGCATGTCGGCCGTGCGGACCGGCTGCCGGAGTTTGAAAGTATTTATCCGAAAGCCCAGCTCAAATACGGCGGAGACGACCGGAGTTTCGATTCGGCCGGAGTCCCGACCTTATGGTTCAATACCCACGAAAAATTCATGGATTTCCATACTCCTCTGGATACGCTCGGAACGGTGGATCCTGAAAAAATCGTCCAATGCGTCAAGGAAGCCTGCCGGCTGACTGAAATCATTTCGAAAAACTGAAGGAGACTGCGGTAAAATGAAATACGGCAAACTTTCCCGCTCCGGTCATCAGATCGAAACGAAGAACTACACGCTCAGGCTCTTCGACGGGATCGAACCCGCCCGGCTGGCTCTGCACAAATCGATCCAGGAATATTGGTTTCTCCCCGGCGGAAGCGTCAATACCGTCGAAAAACCCGATACCGGGACCGCTTTCGGCAAATGGAGGAAAAAAGAAACGGAAGATTCCCTGGTTTTCACCCGCACCGAAAAATCTCTTCTTTGGAAAGAGAAGAAAACCGTTATTATCTGCCGGGAAAAATCCCTGGAGGTCTTCCTCGAAATAACCGGAAACGGCTGCATCGAAGACGTCCGTTTCTTCCGGGGCTGCGTCAACGGCGTGGAGTATGGTTTCGCCGGGGAATGTGACGAGGTGGTGAATACCGCACCGAATTTCCATGGCAGGATCTACTATCATCCGGTTGAGAGTTTTTCCATTTCCGCCGGAGAAGATCTTTCGCTGGCGGTGGGCGGTCAGGCGCTGGCCAGCTGCTGTCCCTGTATCGCCTTGCGCGACCGTTCCGAAAAATGCTTTCTGGCGGCGGGCGCCGCGGCCGTCCCGGGCGAGAACACGTGGGACTGTTTCCGCTGGAATCCGTCCGCGGTAATTCCGCCCACGGGTTATGAAGGGGATCAGATCCGGGGCGGGGGTTTCTCCCTGGAATATTGCGGCAAAAAAAAGGTTTCCGGCTCCTGGCGGACGCCGAGTCTGCTCCTGAGTTTCTGCAATGAGCCCGATGACATTCTGCCGAGTTATCTGAAAGAATGCTATGCTCTCTCCTATCTGGGAAAACCCCGCCGGAGACGGATTCGAAACTGGTGGCGTTCCCCGATTTACTGCACCTGGCACGATCAATGCGCCGCCTCCATGCTGGATGAGAGTAACTACGTCGGCTGCAAGCGGCCCCATGCGCGGGAATTCTGCACGGAGAAACTGGTGGAAGAATGGCTGGGGGCGCTGATTAGCCACGACTGCAAGCCGGGGATCCTGATTCTGGATGACAAGTGGCAGCTGAATTTGAACGACGCCGATCCGGATACGGCAAAATTCCCCGATATGCGCGGCTGGATCGAACGCTGTCACCGGAGAGGGATCCGGGTTTTCCTCTGGACCGCCGCTTGGAACAATGATCATATTCCCCGCGATGAAGCCATTACGCGGAACGGGAAAGTGGTGTGCGGCGACATTACCAACCCCAGGTATGAAACACGGTTCCGGCGCATGATCCGCCGTTATTTTTCCGCCGGGAAAGACGGGCTCAACGCCGACGGAGTGAAAATGGACGGCCTTCTGGGTCTTCCCGTGGGAGCGGGATTGAAGAATCATGAAAATCTCTGGGGGCTGGAACTGCAGAAGCGTTACCTCGACATTCTGTATGAAGAAGCGCATAAGACCAAACCGGAGGCGTGTGTCAGCACCTTCATCGCGCATCCCTATCTGGCCGCAACCAGTGATATGGTGAGGCTGGCAGACATGTATCACAGCCGTCTTTCTCCGCTGCAGGCGATGAAACAGCGTGCCCGGGTTTACGCCGCGACTATGCCTTATGCCCTCATTGACACCGATGGACAGTTCCAGTTCTGCATCCAGGATCATCCGTCCGAACTGCTGGCGGAACAGCTGAAGCTGGGCATTCCCACGATTTACAACGGAAAGCTGCTCCGGCAGGACCGTTTTTTCCTTCCGGCCCGTTACAGGGAACTGACCAAAGCTGATTATGCGCTGATTTCGCAGATATTCGAAGCACAATACCGGAAATCATAAAGGAAATCGTTTTTTTGACCAGACTCTTCCCTTTTTTTTCATTTTCAACTTGAAAAATCTGATTTTTCCGGTAAACTACTCAGTAAGAACCAGCCCGGTGCGGAACCGAGTCAAAAATGAATAAACAGGGAGTTCGAAATGTTCGATCCTAAACTGCTGCTTCCGGAAAAACTTTACGCCGTTCCCGGATTCGAGATCAATATCTATTTTCAGAATGTGGTGACGGTGATCAACCCCGCCAACTTCGCTTTCGATGTGGAATGCGAAAAGGGACGCTGCGACGCCATCAGATGGCGCTGGACCCCGGATGAAGCTGATGTCGGAGAGTATAAGCTCAAAATCAGTGTGTGGAGCGATGAGGGATTGCTGGCGGAAGCGGAAACGACGGTGATCGTTTCTCCCCGCAACGCCGGAGAGGGAGGGAAACTCACCATTCTCCAGATCGGGGCGAGCTGCACGTCGGCGAAAGGACGCGGTGAACAGCTGGTTTCCCGGTTCCGGCTTCCCGGCAATCCGCAGTTCGTGATGCTGGGATCTCATGGACCGGGCTACAGTCCGGTCGTGCCGGGAGGACCGGCAAATGAAGCGTACGGCGGCTGGTCGTGGCGAACCTTCTTCGAAAAGGAACAATCCTCCAACCTGGATAACGACGGTCTGCATCCGAAAAAACCTTACGATGTTCCTTCGCCTTTCCTTTTCGACCGCAACGGCAGAAAGGAATTCGATTTCCAGGCGTATCTGTCCACGGTTTGCGGCGGGGCCCGGCCGGATGTGATCTACTTCGAATTGGGGGTCAACGGGACTTTCCTCGCCCGAAACGATGAAGAGTTCGAAACGAGATGGACAAAAGATATCTATCCCTTCATGACCCGGATGTTCCGGGAGATCCGGGCGGTCCTGCCTCAGGTCATTCTGGGAGTGGAACTGATCCCGAGGGGCAGCTGGAGTCAGGATGCTTTCGGTAAAAGT